>JAFTON010000113.1 GCA_017463765.1 Clostridia bacterium
ACGCCTCACGCTCGCAAACGAAGATTTCTGCTCTAAATCAAGCAAGCCCCGAAAGGTGCTTCGCACTAAGAATTCAGCAGTTGATGTCTTTACTATCCTCAAAGCCTTGATATTGCTGAATTCTTAATGACTCAGCCCCTTTTATATAGCGTCGTATGTAGATTTTATACCCTCTTATATATTAATACAGAAAAAGTGTATCACAGGCGTTTTGGGGTTTGTTTTATATTTTGATAATTCTTTTCGGCTTTTCGGGCAGGCTGTCCAGATGCTCCTGTCCACCCACTATAATAACAGTCTCGTCAGAAAGCACCTCGTCGATAATATCGGCTACTGTGAGAAGGTCATCGGTTGTCATTTTCAGCATATCCGAGCGCACCTTTATTTCGTCATCAGCTCCCCAGCCGTTAAGGTAATCTGCCGTAGCAATCGTGGTAGCCGTTCTGGGTGTGATAAGGGTATCATACTCGCCGATTGCACCGATAATAAACTTTGTAATATCCTCCTTTTCACTGACAAGCGAACGCAGATAAGCGCTGCTCTCTCTGTAGAAGCCGAGCGAACGCGCCGGAGAGGGATCACGGTAGGAATAGAAGGCGAGGTCGCCATCCTTCTTTGGAATGAAGCCTGTGCCGTATGCGCCACTCTGCACCCTGACGGTGTTCCAGAGATATTCGTAGGAAAGTATGGAGCGCGCCACGCGAAGAAGTCCAAGATTTTCGCTGACTCTGTCGCTCTTACCACCGATAACAGCATAGGCAACCTTGGAGGGAAGTAGGAAGTATTCTGATTTCTCTGCGCAGAGATCGGTGTTTTTTCTCACGGGCATTTCCTTGCCGATAGGGAATATCGAGATCAGCTTGTCAATAAAGCTGTCGCTTACCTCTCCGGCAACAGATATTGTAAGTCTGTTTCTGTCTATAAGCTTTGTGAGAAGCGATGCGACCTCTTCGGTAAGAGTCTCTATTTTTTCATCGTCATTGTGCATTTCCGAAATAACACGGTATGCCTCATAACCCGAAAGATATTCGGATATTGCTCCTGCCTCATTTCTGCTTGCCTGCGCGCGAGAAAGCGCAACCGACTCGCCCGACATTACCATCATATCCTCCATCTGACTCTTGGCCTGCGCTACAATATTGCCAAGCTCGGTGGGGTTATCTATTTTTGACGTCAGGAGCAATTCGGAGACAAGGCGCAAAAGGTCATCCGTCTTTGATGCCAATGCCTTCGCACCGATCTTAAGGTAAGGAGTAGCAACGCCATCACGGGTTCCGACGGCAAAGGAGGCAAACAGGCTGCCGAGATTTGCCTTGATATCGTTCTGCAGAGAAAGGGCATCCTGTTTTTCGGTAGGGAAGTTCAGCAGTGCGCTTGACAGCATGGACAGCTTAATAAGCTCCTCGCCTGCAAGGTCGGAGGCGTCTAACAGCAAGGAGAGATAAACAATTCCGTTTGTCTTTACGGGACAACCGATAATTTTCACACCCTCACGCTCGCTAACGGTGGCAAAGGGTCTTTGGGATTTCTCGGGGATATCCGAGAGGCTAAGCTTGGGAAGAGACTCCAATACTTCTTCCTCAGGCTCTGCCTGCTGCCATGAGCGAAGTGCAGCCTCTTCATCGCAAATCTGCTTAAGCTTCTCCTCGCTCATAGCTGCAAGTGCTGCTGCAAGACGGTCGGATTCCTCCTTCGCATTGCGCTCACTGAGAGTCTTATCGGGAAGCATAATCACCTTTGCGCTGTGCTTGCTGTCAAGTGTCATGCTCATAAGAGCTTTTTCAAAGTAATCGCTGTCGATTTTATTCTTTACCGATTCAATAACCTCCTCGAGCAGCAGTGTGTTCTCGGGGGTGTCACAGTACATCCAGGCTCCGTACATCGTCATTGCGAAAACGATACCGGTTGGCAGTGTACCGTAATCTCTTTCTCTCATTTTGAATTCTATGCTGTTAAGGGTGGATATTATCTTGTTTTTTTCGATACCCTCGTTAACCGTCTGTACGATCACGCTTTTGATAAGCTCGTCGATCTCATCAAGCCTTTCTTCATCGGCATCACGAACCTCAATAACCAATGTGGTCTCTCTTGATTTTAACGAATACATCGCGGCATCCTTACACAGACCTCTGTCAAGAAGCGCTTTTTTCAGAGGCGAGGCATTTGATCCACAGAGAATGTCGGATAGCACCGAAGCGACAAGATGCAATTCGCTGTCTGAATAGTCCGAGAATACGAAGCCGTAAAGCATTCTTGCCTTGCCGTGTTCATTTTCATTCTCCGAGATTTCGTAGCTTATCGTTACCGTGGGAGCTATTCTTTCCTCACTCTTACATGCAAGGCTGATAGTATCACGCTTTTCATATTTGTTTAGGTGAGCGTCGATAAGTGGCAGAATTTTGTCAAGATTAATCCTTCCGTCGAGCATAATCTTCGCACCCGATGGGTGATAATATTTTTCGTGTGCAGCCTTAAACTGCTCATAGGTAAGGTCGGGGATTGCAGAAGGCTTTCCACCCGATTCGTGACAATATGGAGTTCCCGAGAACAGAATCGAGTTAAGCGTAGCTATACCAAGCTCGTCGGGAGAAGAATATGCGCCCTTCATTTCATTGAATACCACACCGTTGTAGCTTAACGCCTTTGCTTCGGTATCATATTCGTAATGCCAGCCCTCCTGTCTGAATATTGAAGGATTTTTAAGCATATTGGGAGACAGCACGGCATCCATATATACGTCTACAAGGTTGAGAAAATCCTTCTCGCATCTGGATGATACGGGATAGATCGTTCTGTCCTCGTATGTCATAGCGTTAAGGAAGGTGTTAAGCGAGCCCTTGAGCAGCTCGGCGAAGGGATCGTTGAGTGGGTATTTTTCCGACCCGCAAAGCACCGAGTGCTCTATGATATGGAATACACCCGTATCATCCTCGGGGGGGGTGGCAAAGCCGATGGCGAAGGTTTTATTCTCGTCGTCACGGTCGAGATAGATTACCCTCGCACCACTCTTCTTATGTGAAAATTCGTACAGCATAGCATCAATCTCGGGAAGCTCACGGCTTCTTATGAGAATAAAGCCATATTTTTCTATATCAGTCATTTTTTTATCCTCGTTTCTTTTTATTCTATGGTTGACAGAAAAGTTTTTTTATACTATAATTATAGCTGTAATTAATTAATAAGTCAAGTAAATAGGCTAAAACGGAGAATTTGTTATGTTTGATTTTGCAGTAATAGGCGCAGGCGTGGTCGGAGGTATGGTGGCAAGAGAGCTTACCAGATACACCGACAGTGTTTGTATTCTCGAGAAGGGAAGCGACGTTGCCCTGGGCGCCACACGCGCAAACAGCGCTATAGTTCATGCAGGCTTTGATGCAGCCGTTGGCAGTCTTAAGGCAAGGCTCAACGTGCTGGGATCAAAAATGATGGCAGAGGTATGTGCTGATCTCGGAGTAAAATATAAAAACAACGGCTCGCTTGTCGTTGGCTTTAACGATGATGACGAGCAGACTCTTAAGGAGCTTTGCGAGAGGGGAAAAATCAACGGTGTCGACGGTGTCAGCGTTATCTGCCGTGACGAAATACTCTCGATTGAGCCAAATATCGGTGATAAGGTTACGGTAGCCCTTTATGCGCCTACCGGTGCAATCGTTTGCCCGTATGAGCTTTGTATGGCTGCAGTAGGAAATGCTATGGATAACGGCGCAATTCTCAGAACCAAGTTTGAAGTAAAGTCGATCGAAAAAATTTCAGAGGGATACAAGCTTTCCTCCGATACAGACTCGGTTGAGGCAAGATACGTAATCAACTGTGCCGGTGTGTACTCCGATGAGGTGGCAAAAATGATCGGAGACGACAGCTTTACCGTTCGTCCTCGAAGAGGCGAATATATGCTTCTCGACCGTGAGGTCGGAGATCATATCAGCCATACGGTATTCCGTTGCCCCTCAAAGATGGGCAAGGGTGTTCTTGTTTCCCCCACTGTTGACGGTAATCTTCTCGTCGGCCCTACTGCCGAGGATATAGACGATAAGGAAAATACTGCTACCACTGCAGAAGGTCTTGCGAAGGTTCGTGCTCTTGCAGCAGAGCAGGTTGCGAGAATTGATTTCAGCAAGGTTATCACCTCGTTTACAGGACTTCGCGCATCGGGAAGCACTGGCGACTTTATAATCGGAATGCCGACAGACCGTTTTGTTAACGTGGCAGCTATCGAAAGTCCCGGACTTTCTTCTGCACCTGCCATTGCAGAATATGTTGTTTCGCTTCTTCGTGAAAATGGATACGAGGCAAGCCCAAGATCAGATTTTAATGGCACAAGAAGGCCTATGCATTTCTTCTCCGATCTTTCCATAGAGGAAAAGAACGAGCTCATTAAGGTGCGTCCCGAATACGCTCACGTTATTTGTCGTTGCGAGACGATTACCGAGGGAGAGATACTTGATGCCATTCGTACCAATCCCCGTCCTACAGACGTAGACGGAGTGAAGCGCAGAACCAGGGCGTCTATGGGTAGATGTCAGGGAGGCTTCTGCACACCTTATATAATTGATCTGCTCGCTCGGGAGATGGGCGTTGATTATACTGCCGTTACAAAGTTCGGTGGCAAGTCGTATATCAACTTTGGTAAGACCAAATAATTGCCTGAAAGGAATCGTCATAAAATGAAAAAGGATTTAGTAATAATCGGTGGCGGCCCTGCAGGTATGGCTGCTGCTGTTGCTGCGTATGAAGCAGGTGTAAGAGATATTCTTATACTTGAGAGAGATAATGCTCTCGGTGGTATTCTGAGACAGTGTATTCATAACGGCTTTGGTCTGCATCGCTTCGGTGAGGAGCTTACCGGCCCGGAATATGCATACAGATATGAAAAAATGGTTCATGAGCTTGGTATTCCTTATATGCTCGACACCATGGTAATCGAGGTTTCACCCGATAAGGTTGTTACTGCAATGAACCGTGAAAACGGTATATTCACTATTCAGGCAGGCGCAGTGATTCTTGCTATGGGCTGCCGTGAAAGACCTAAGGGGGCACTGAATATTGCAGGTACCCGTCCTGCCGGAATTTTTACAGCCGGAACTGCGCAGAAGTTTGTTAATATGAAGGGCTATATGCCCGGTCGTGAGGTTGTAATACTCGGCTCGGGTGATATCGGTCTGATTATGGCGCGGCGTATGACTCTTGAGGGCGCGAAGGTAAAGGCTGTTTGCGAGCTGATGCCCTATTCGGGTGGTCTTGCAAGAAATATCGAGCAGTGTCTTAACGATTTCAATATTCCCTTAAGGCTCAGTCATACCGTGGTCAATATACACGGCAAGGATAGGCTTGAAGGTGTTACTATTGCGAGGGTTGATGAAAATCGCCGTCCCATCAAGGAAAGCGAGGAGTATATTCCCTGTGACACGCTTCTTTTATCCTGTGGACTTATTCCCGAGAACGAGCTTACGAAGGGTGCCGGAATAAAGCTTGACAGAGTAACCGGTGGTGCGTCTGTTAACGGTGAGAGGGAGACCGATATCGAGGGTATTTTTGCCTGTGGCAACGTCCTCCACGTTCACGATTTGGTTGACTACGTTTCGGAGGAATCTGCCATTGCCGGAAGAGCTGCAGCAAAATATATCTTTGGCGACAGTAAAAAAGAAATATCCATTGCTCTTAAGACCGATGGCAAGGTCAGATATACCGTTCCTCAGAGACTTACTGAGGCTTGCGACACTTCGGTTTATTTCAGAGTTGCTGACGTTTACCGTGATGCAAAAATTGTTGTAAGAGACGGTGACAGAGTGATTATTTCCAAGAAAAAGCAGAGGCTTGCTCCTGCCGAGATGGAAAAGGTGGAGCTTGCGAAGGATGTTATTGAGTCGCTTTCGGGTGGCGAATTAACCTTCAGTATAGAAATGTAAGGAGGGCGTTTTATGTCAAAGGAAAGACTTTTAACCTGTATAGTATGCCCTCGAGGCTGTCAGATGCGTGTGCTTTTGTCGGATGAAGGCAAGGTCGAGAGCGTAGAGGGGAACTTCTGCAAGAGAGGCGTTACCTATGCCAATGATGAATGTACAAACCCCAAGAGAACCGTAACATCTACCGTCAGATGCAAATCAGGCGAGGTCGTTTCGGTAAAGACCGACAGAACCGTTCCTAAGGGAATGATGTTTGAGGTTATGGCAGAGATCAACGGTACGGTTGCAGAGGATAACCTGAAGATTGGTGACGTTATTATTGAGAACGTATGCAATACAGGGGCAAACGTGGTTGCCACAAGCAACACAAAATAGTATTAAATGGCTGAGCTTTTCAGCATAACCGAATAAAACCACCGAGGTGTTGTTCAAGCAATGCCTCGGTTATATTTTTTCTTGTTATTTCTTTTTTGATTAATTTCTTAAGGATTTGGTCGCTTTTTTAAAATAAAACACTTGTACCAAACGGATTTTAGTGTTATAATTAGTTATCAAGTTTTTTGGGTGAGATTATGAAAATATCGGATATTTTAGTAAATGATAAGCTAACGCTTTCCTTCGAGGTGTTCCCTCCTAAAAGCGAGTCGGTTTTTGATAGCATAAGGATAGCTACAGAGGAGATCGCATCGCTTTCCCCTGCGTTTATGAGCGTAACGTACGGCGCCGGTGGTGGAACAAGCAGATATACTATTGAGATCGCTGAAAATATAGAGAAAAAGTACGGTGTACCAACCCTTGCGCATCTTACCTGTGTTTCATCAACAAAGGATACGGTAAGAGACAGAATTGAGGATATGAAGTCTGCAGGTATAAAGAACGTTATGGCTCTCAGGGGAGATATTCCTACTGATATGTTGGATGCCGACCGATCGGGTTGGGCTTACCGACACGCAGTGGAGCTTGTTCGTGATCTTCGCGAGTCGGGAGGCGATTTCTGCATTGGTGGAGCCTGCTATCCCGAGGTGCATCCCGAAAGCTCAAGTGCCGAGGAGGATATTAAATATCTTAAGGAAAAGGCAGATGCAGGCTGCGATTTTCTCACTACCCAGATGTTTTTTGAGAACGAGCTTTTCTACCGTTTTCTCGACAGGGCAAGAGGAGCAGGCATTGATCTGCCTATAATTCCCGGTGTAATGCCGATCACCGGGGCAAATCAGGTGGAGAGGGCGATCACACTCTCGCGCTCGTATATGCCACGCCGTTTTATCTCGCTTGTAGATAGGTTTGGAAGAAATCCTCAGGCAATGATGCAGGCAGGTATTGCATATGCAACCGATCAGATAATAGATCTTTTTGCAAACGGAGTTACAAACGTCCACGTCTATTCGATGAACAATCCACGGGTGGCAAGGGCGATTTTAAATAATCTTTCGGAAATTATAGGAAAATGAATGATAATTTAGTTTATATAAAAAGCTTTGCATCTCCCGATGTTGACAGACGTGAGGTGCTTCGCTACGCAGGGGTAAGGGAATCCACAGAGGAAGTGGACCTTATGCTGGACGAGTGCATAAAAGAGGCTGAAAAAGTATTAAGCTATAAGGCATGCTATCGGATTTATGATATTGGCGTATATGATGGCGAGCTGGATCTTGGATTTGCAAGGGTGGTTTCACGTTCTCTTTTAAAATCGCTTGACGGCTGTAAACGAATAATTGTCTTTTGTGCAACGGTTGGCGTGGGTATAGACAGACTTATAGCAAAATACACTGCTCTCTCGCCTGCTAAAGCTGTAATGCTGCAGGCGCTTGGCAGCGAAAGAGTAGAGGCTCTTTGTGACAGCTTCTGTACCGAAATAGCTTCGGAGCTGGAGGAGAACGGTGGCACATGCACAAGAAGATTCAGTCCCGGATACGGTGATCTGCCACTTGATATACAGAGAGAGGTTTTCTCCTCCTTAGAGTGCACAAAGAGAATTGGTGTCAGCTTGGGTGACAACCTATTTATGACCCCTACGAAGTCGGTTACGGCTATTATTGGGATTAAAATGTAAAGCAATGATTACAATCTGAGGTATTTTGTAATGAAAATTACCGATTTTATTAAAAAGAACGTTGTTATTTTAGATGGTGGAATGGGAACGTTGCTTCAGGCAAAAGGGCTTATGCCCGGAGAGTTGCCCGAAACGTGGAATATTATCCACCCGGATATAGTCAGTGATATTCATAAACAGTATCTTGATGCAGGCAGCAACGTTATCTCTACCAACACCTTCGGCGCGAACAGACTTAAGTTTTCTTCAGAGGAGCTTGAAGCAATTATAGCCGCTGCAGTGGAAAACGCAAGAAGAGCCGTGGAGAGCTGTGAAGATAATCGTCCAAGATGGGTGGCTCTTGACATAGGTCCTACGGGGAAAATGCTTAAGCCACTTGGTGATCTTGACTTCGAGGATGCTGTTTCGGTTTTTGCAGAGATAGTGCGACTTGGAGTCAGGAGTGGCGTTGATCTTATATTTATCGAGACAATGTCGGACAGCTATGAGACAAAAGCAGCCCTTCTTGCTGCAAAGGAAAACTCAAGCCTTCCCGTTTTTGTTTCAAACGCTTACGGCGAGGACGGCAAGCTTATGACCGGTGCAACTCCTGCAGCGATGGTTGCCTTGCTTGAGGGCATGGGGGCTGATGCCATAGGTGTTAACTGCTCACTCGGTCCAAAGGCGCTTATGCCTGTTGTGGAGGAGTATCTTAAATATTCCTCAACACCTCTTATTCTTAAGCCTAATGCAGGTCTGCCATCGGTTTTGAACGGCGAGACCGTGTACAGTCTTTCTGCAGAGCAGTTTGCAAAAGAGGTGTCCTTGGCTGTTTCTCTCGGTGTGAATATAATTGGTGGATGCTGTGGCACCACACCGGAATATATCGCAGCACTTAAGGAGAAAACCAAAGACGTTATTCCAAAGCCGATTGAAAAGAAAAAAATAAAGCTCGTTTCATCCTATACTCGCGCAGTAGCTTTTGGACAGAGACCTGTGCTTATCGGAGAGAGAATTAATCCTACCGGTAAGCCACGTTTCAGAGAAGCACTTCTTCGGTGGGATATTGATTATTTGCTTCGTGAGGCGATAGGCGAGGAGGATGCAGGCGCAGATATTCTCGACGTAAATGTAGGTGTTCCCGGGATATGTGAGGCAGAGCTTTTGCCACAGGTGATAAGCAGGATTCAGGAGGTAACCGATCTCCCACTTCAGATAGATACTGCCGATCCCGTTGCTATGGAAAGAGCGCTTCGTCTTTATAACGGAAAGCCGATGATTAATTCTGTAAACGGCAAGGCAGAGAGCATGGCAGCGATATTTCCACTTGTGAAAAAATACGGTGGAGCTGTGGTTTGTCTTACCCTTGATGAAAAGGGTATTCCAAAGACGGCAGAGGAAAGATTAGCTATTGCACAGAAAATTTTGGTGGAGGCTGATAAATACGGAATTGGTCCCGAAAATCTTATCTTTGATACTTTGGCAATGGCTGTCAGTGCTGATAAAAATGCTGCTAAAGAGACCTTGTCCGGTATAAAGCTTATCTCTGATACTATGAGCTGTGACACGATTCTCGGCATTTCAAACGTCTCCTTCGGACTCCCGAACAGAGATATGCTTAACGCTTCGTTCTTCACCCTCGCTTTGGCGAATGGTCTGACTGCAGCGATAATAAACCCACATTCAACACCTATTATGGAGGCATATCGCAGCTATCTTGCACTTTCGGGTCTTGATTATAATTTCGAAGGCTTTATTTCACTTGCCACAAAGCAGGAGAAAGCAGAGGATATAGCAGTTATTGATCTTAAGCGAGCGATTATCAAGGGGCTTCGCGACAGGGCAAGAGCTATTACAACAGAATTGATAAAAAGCAAAAGTTCGCTTGATATTATTAATGAGAATATCATTCCGGCACTTGATGAGGTTGGCGTGGGATATGAAAAAAGAAAAATATTTCTCCCCGGGCTTCTTATGAGTGCCGAGGCTGCCGGCGCAGCATTCGAGGTGATTAAGTCGGTTGCGGGCGCTGATGATAAGGCTACGAAGTGTACCGTAGTCCTCGCTACGGTAAAGGGGGATATTCACGATATAGGTAAGAATATTATCAAACTGATTCTGGAGAATTACGGCTTTGCAGTTGTGGATCTCGGTAAGGACGTCTCCCCTGAGGATATATTAAGCGAGGTGTTACGACTTGATGCAAAAATAGTTGGTCTCAGCGCACTTATGACAACCACACTTCCTGCTATGGAGGAGACTGTAAGGCTTATCAGAGAGTCTGCTCCAAGCTGCAGGATTATGGTTGGTGGCGCAGTGCTAAATGAGGAGTATGCAGCACAGATTGGCGCAGATTTCTATGGCAGAGACGCTATGGAGGCAGTCAGATTTGCAGAAGAGGTAAATCAAACCTAACATTTTTAAAAAATAAAGGGGCTGCTTTATTTAGGCATAACCGAACAAAAAAGGTAGAGGTACTCTTCAATGTGCCTCTACCATCAATATTTATCTAAGCGAGAAAATCTAAGGTTGAAAACCTATGGTTTTCTCTTTTTTATTTGAGTTTTTGTTCTATCTCCGTTTACTCGCTCGACGTATGCCAATACGCCTCACGCTCGCAAACGAAGATTTCTGCTCTAAATCAAACAAGCCCCGAAAGGTGCTTCGCACTAAGAATTCAGCAGTTGATGTCTTTACTATCCCCAAAGCCTTGATATTGCTGAATTCTTAATGACTCAGCCCCTTTTATATATACCGAAAAATGCAGGAGATCAGCTGTTTCTCAGCTTAATCGGGGAGATACCGTACATTTTTTTGAATTTATATGAGAAATAGTTTCCGTCATTGAAGCCACATTCATAGGCAATCTCGCTTATGGTTTTGTGATGCTCGGTACGAATCAGCTCCTCCGCCTTGCGCAGACGAAGCAGGGTGACGTACTCGTTAAATCCGAAGCCGGTACAGCTCTTGAAGGTACGGGATAGATGCTCTGCACTTACTGATTTCATTTTTGCAACGGTGGACAGCTTTATTTCGCTCATATAGTTCTGCTTGATGTATCTGACTATACTGTCGATAAGCTCGTTGCCTGTGGTAGCCTCCTCAAGACTGCCGGGGTGACGGAGAATAAGGTAAAACATCTCTGCAGTGTAGCAGTAGAGAAGCGACCTTGTATATTCGTCGGGATTTGTATATTCCTTCTCAATTTTGTTGAAAAGCTCCTCTATACGTCTGGTTATCTCTCTGGAACGGTAAAGATACCTTGATTCCATAATATTTTCCATAACGTCACTCGGAATGTAGTCCTCGGTAAAGTTGATAAGCAAACGGCTGTGCAGATTTGTGGTATAGTTGGTACGGTGAATAATTCCTTTTGGAATAAATATAACGTCACCTGCTTCCACGTCGAATGAACGGTCATCTATAAAGTAGCGACAGCTACCCTCCTTCATATAGTATATTTCATAGTGTGGATGATAGTGCTGTGTTGATTCACTGTAGCGTCGGTCTATCGCTTTGCTGAAATAATAATTTTCAATTTTTCCACTTATTTTTTGTTCCATGTCTATCCTCAGTAAGATTATTTTGACGTATAAAATATCAAGATATTTATATTTTAGCATAAAATATCAAAAAAATCAAGGAAATTTATCAAAAATGTTATAATTTTTAAGGCGTCTTAAAAAATATTGATATATAATGGTTATTAGAAAGAAAGCTTTTCGGAGGTAAGATATATGAAATATACCGATAAGGGTGTTGAAAATCTTAAAATTGCATACGTAGGTGGAGGCTCGCGTGGTTGGGCATGGAAGCTTATGAGTGATCTTGCAGTAGCAGGTGACATAAGTGGTGAGGTTGATCTTTACGATATAGATTATGAGGCTGCCTGTCATAACGAGATCATTGGTAACAAGTTTAATGATGCTTGTGGCGCGACTACGAAGTGGACCTATCAGGCAAGAAAAACCATTGGAGAGGCTCTTACGGGGGCAGATTTTGTTATTATTTCTATTCTCCCCGGCACCTTCGACGAGATGGACAGCGACGTGCACACTCCCGAGAAATACGGGATTTATCAGCCGGTGGGAGATACAACGGGCCCCGGTGGAATTGTTCGCGCGCTTCGTACCATTCCAATGATCGAGGTCATTGCAAGAGCAATCAGAGAATACTGCCCGAAGGCATGGGTAATCAATTATACCAATCCGATGGCACTTTGCATAAAGTCTCTGTACGACACCTTCCCCGAGATAAAGGCGTTTGGCTGCTGCCATGAGGTGTTTGCTGTCCAGGAGCTGATTGCAAAGGCAGTTTGTGAGGCTACAGGAGAGCAGATTACCGAGCGTAAGGCTGTTAAGGCTAACGTTGTTGGCGTAAATCATTTTACCTGGATTACAGATGCCAGATACCGTAATTATGACGTGAATAAGATATATGCAGATTTTGCCGAAAAATATTATTACAGCGGTGTGGAAAAGAAAAACCCCGACTCTGTATTTGAGTCGGCACATAGAGTAAAGTTTGATCTGTTTAAGAGATACGGCGTAATCGCTGCAGCAGGTGACAGACATCTTGCAGAGTTCTGTGAGGGAAGCTGGTATCTGAAGAATGATGAGCAGATAAAGGATTGGGGCTTTGTTCGCACTCCTGTCAGCTGGAGAAAAGAGGATCTTAAGGAGAGACAGGCAAGAAGCGAACGCCTTCGTACAGGTAAAGAGGCTGTTACAATTCAGGAGACCGGAGAGGACGGCGTAAGACAGATCCGTGCGCTTCTCGGTCTTGGTGACTGTACCACTAACGTTAATATTCCGAATATGGGTCAGATTCCCAACCTTCCTCTCGGAATCGTGGTTGAAACAAACGCTGCATTCCGTGACAATTCTGTTGATCCCATTTTTGCAGGCCCCGTTCCCGATGGAGTATGGCAGCTCGTTTCGAGGGCAGCAGATGCCCAGTCTATGGTGGCTAAGGCAGCGAGAGAAAGAAATCTTGACCTTGCCTTCAAGGCTTTTGCAAACGATCCTCTTGTTAATCTGGATCTTCCCACGGCAAGACAACTCTTTGATGAAATGGTAGAGAATACCAAAAAATATCTTTCGGAGTATTTCGAATAATGACAGAAGTAAATAAAACACTGTATATTCCTCTTTACGGAAAGTCGTACGTCAGTAAAAAGGGGATAATTCTTGATGATAAAAAGGCAGAGGATATCTGGTCACGGGTAGCCTTTGAACTGAAGGGAAAGTCTAAATCCAAGTGGCTGGCATATTATATGGGAATGCGTGCTCGAGTGTTTGACGATTGGCTGCGCGATAAGCTGAGAGATAACGTTGACGCCACGGTTATTCATATAGGCTGTGGCCTTGACAGCAGAGTGGAGAGGGTAGGAGCGGCAGAAAACCTTTGGTATGACGTTGATTTTCCCGAGGTAATCGAAGAAAGAAGACGTTTTTATTCCGAAAACGGCAGTTATAAGATGATTTCTGCCGATATACGTAACGAGGGCTGGCTTTCAGAAATTTCGGACAGGCTGCATGCTGTGGTTGTAATGGAAGGTGTAAGCATGTATCTTACAGAGGAAGAGCTTGGTTTTGTGGTTTCTATGCTGTGCCGGCATTTTGAGCAGGTTTCGCTGCTGATGGACTGCTACACCACCTTCGCAGCTAAGGCATCTGAAATAAAAAATCCCATAAACGACGTTGGGGTTACACAGGTTTATGGAATAGATAACCCAAAGGTGATAGAACCGTCGGGCATAAGGTTTATTAAAGAGTGCGATATGACGCCTGCGCGTCTGACAGACCAGCTTTCCGGTATGGAAAAGGTGATATTCAGGTCTGTCTACGGTGGCAGAATGTCGAAAAAGCTGTATAGACTTTACGAATACAAAAAAATATGAATACAAAAAAGAAAAAGGGTGATTTGAAGTGAACCGTTTCGGTTCATTTCATTATAGGATCACCCTTTTTTATATATAATTACTTCTTTTCAATAACAAATTCGCTCTCGCCATCGAAGAGATATGCGTTAGCATAAGGAACGGAGAAGGTAACTCTTGTATCAAGCTCAGGGGTATCGTGGGGATCAACCTTAATAATAAAGCTATCCTCACCAACGCTGACGTAAACGTTGGTATTGTCACCAAGAAGCTCGGTAAGATCAACGTCTGCTTCGAATACGTAAGAGTTCTCCTGTGCACCGAGAACTACACCTTCAGGACGGAAGCCGAGCGCAACCGTCTTGCCCTCATATTTCTTAACGGTATCGTCCGAGAGAATATGAGAAATGTCAACACTGCTGTTAAGCACCTCGATACAGCCACCATTTACCGTGGAGCTCACAAAGTTCATAGGGGGCTCGCCGATGAAGCCTGCAACAAACATATTTACAGGATTGAAGTAGAGCTCATAGGGAGTACCAACCTGCTGAATATAGCCGTCCTTCATAACAACTATACGGTCAGCCATCGTCATAGCCTCGGTCTGATCGTGTGTTACATAAATGGTTGTAGAGCCAACCTTTCTGTGAATATCGGTAATCTCGGAACGCATTGTAACTCTCTGCTTTGCATCAAGGTTTGAGAGAGGTTCGTCCATGAGGAATACGCCGACCTTACGGATAATTGCACGTCCAACGGCAACACGCTGGCGCTGACCACCCGAGAGAGCGCGTGGTTTTCTGTCCAGATAGTCGGTAAGGCCGAGAATTTTTGCAATATTGTTTACCTTTTCCTCAATAACGTCATCATCAACGCCCTGCAGGGTAAGACCGAAGGCAAGGTTATCATAAACAGACATGTGGGGGTAAAGAGCGTAGCTTTGGAAAACCATCGCAATCTCTCGCTCTCTGGGGCCCATCTCGTTGGCACGAACGCCGTCGATAAGGAAATCGCCCTTGCTGATATTCTCAAGACCTGCGATCATACGCAGAGTAGTGGATTTTCCACATCCCGAAGGGCCTACCAGACAGATAAATTCACCCTGTTCAATATCAAGATTGAAATCGTGAACAGCATGGAATCCGTTGGGATAAATTTTGTTAATTCCTTGTAATGAAAGATATGCCATGTTTAATCATTCCTTTCAGATTGACTGATTTCGTTTATTTTTTTGCGTAGGAAGGATACAGCGTATTCTATATCGTCGCCCGTCGTTCCTTCAAGAACGAGGATCGCATTTTTGTTATGTGCGTAAATTTTACCGAGAATTCTATCATAGTCCAGAACGCCTTTGCCTACTCCACACTGAACAAGCTTGCCTTCGCCGACAATGAAGTCTTTAATGTGGAAGAGAAGTATTCTGTCACCGAACAGGCGAAGCCCTCGGTCGAGTATATAATATGCCTCATCAACGTTCGAAATATCAAGATAATTGTACAGGTCGAAAATAATACGAATATTATCTTTTCCGATACGGTTAACTGCCTCGAGAAGTCGCTCGGGAGTATGGCAAACGTGGCCGAACGCTCCCTCCATACCGATATTTACTCCACGCTCCGAAGCGTGCTCTGCGAGAAGTGAGAAGGTTTTCACTACTCTGTCAAGAGCTTCTTCCGAGTGGTTCATCGGGTGATAAATCCAGGGGTCGCCGTTGTAGGAGCCTGTTTCAGAGCCTACCGTATCGCATCCGATATTTTTTGCTACGTCAAGATAATCCTTAAAAACAGCGATACCACGTTCTATTTTCTCACCGTTTGGATGTACGGGATTAAAGTATGCACCGATCAGAGGTATCTCAAGTCCTTCGTGGGTAAAAGCCCTGCCGATCTCTGTAGCGCGAGAGGGAGTGATAGCAGACTTTTCGTATTTTATATCGGTTGTGCATTTATATGCAACCAGCTGCACACCGTCAAGATTTGCGTTGCGTACTGCAAGTGCAACCTCTTTTTCACCCTTGACACCAACATCGTGGGCGCGTATCATTAATTTCATTAATTGTTTCCTCTTGTTCTGAGTATCTCGGTGTAGCAGAGAATGAATGGAGCGACGCCTTTTGCATCGTTTTCCACTACCGGCTCGGAAATGTAATATTCGTAAGAGCCGTCGCGTCGTGTGTTACCTTCCGGACCGAGTCCTGCAACAAGGCATATGCCACCGAGATTAAGCTCGCCCGAGTCGCTTATTTTCAGGTATCTGTTACAAATACCGTCGAAGGTTTCCTTACCAAGACGGGCATATGAGTTATCTATAACCCCAAGTCTTGCACCCTTAAGCATAGCATAAGCAATCATGCTTGATCCACTTGTTTCAAGATAGTTGCCTTTCTTTCCGGGCTTATCAACAACCTGCCAATACAGTCCACTTTCGTCGCGAAATGCTGTGATGCTCAGGATAAGCTCCGAGAAGATACGGCATAGTCGTTCTCTTGCATTCATATCGTCAATTATCTCGATAATATCTATAAGTGCAACGGTAAACCAGCCTATAGAACGAAGCCAGAAGCTTTTAGAAAGGCCACTTTCTTTGTTTGCCCAGAATATAGTTTTAGAACAATCGAGGCCGTGATAATACAGTCCTGTATCGCGATCTTGCATATATTTGTTTACATTTTCGATCTGATTCAGCATATCTGAGTAGTCTTTACCACCGTATTCCTTAGAATAAAGTGTACTAAAAACTTGCGCCATATATATGCCATCAAGCCATATCTGGTGGGGATAAATCAGCTTGTGCCAGAAGTTTCCCGTACAGGTACGAGGCTGATTATCAAGCTGTGCTTTCTGCCTCTCGATAGCAAGGCGATATTTTTGCTTACCCGTTTTCTGATAAAGCTCAAACAGAACGCGTCCTTCGTTAAGATCGTCAAGATTGTATTTTTCAATGTCGTAGCCGAGAATAGCTCCATCCTCTGCTATGTAATAGTCGATAAAGCTCTCTGCAAAGGTAAAATACTTTTCCTCACCGGTAATCTGACTCATTTGCAGAAGGGAGGTGATCATACATCCGTCGATATAGTTCCAATGCGGTTTTTTGCCCTGCCTGATGCTCTCGATATTCCATATCGGAAGACATGGCGTAGACTCTGCTATAAGACGGTCTATATACCTGTCTATGTTTAAGTAGGCATCACTGTTATGCATAGCCCTATCCTCTGTATTTATTTTCTGATAAGCTCGCCTATGTGGTCGATAATCAGCTCATCACCGATAACTCCCTTAAGAATCACGTTGTTAATAACAAGCTTTCTTACGTTATCAAAATACATTCCCTTACGGCAAAATTCTTCCATAAACTCGCGCATGGCAGGTCTTGAAGGTTTTGCATACGGGGAGAAGGTGAAGATAATGTTTTCCACCGTGATCTCCTCAATAGGCTGCTCGGGCAGACCGTCGCAATAACAGGCAGCAGCCTCGCAGTCCTCGCAGATCATATTTCTGAATGTAAACGCACCGAGGTAAGGAGTCCTGTCGTCAACAGGAAGAGCCTTTCTCGACCATACGTACTCAGAATTTCTGTCCGGGTCACAGCAGTTATACCACATATTCATTACAATGGGGGTAAGAACACCCTCCATTTTTATGTTTTCAAATACCACACCGTCGATCACAGCATCCTTGCCACGTCCACGTCTGGTCTTGATTCTCAGACCTCTGTCGGTCTGTCTGAAAACGCAACGGTTTACCGTAAGATTGGTAACGCCACCTGCCATCTCGCTACCGAGAGTGACTGCACCGTGACCGAATTCCATAAGGCAGTTGCGTATAGTATGTCTGTTTGCAGGAGTTTTGAACTTCTTTCCTATCTCAATCTTTCCCGACTTGATAGCAATGCAGTCGTCACCAACGCTGAAGCGACAGCCGATAATATCGACCCTGTCACAAGCCTCGGGATCAATGGCATCTGTGTTTGGGCTATCCTTAGGAGCAGAAATGAACATATCGAGGAAGTCCACTTCCTTTGAAAAGTAGGGATGCATCTGCCAGGATGCAGCATCACAGGCGTGAATACCGTGAACATGTATACTCTCGCAGCGATTAAAGAACATAAGACGGGGTCTGCCCACCTTCTGTTCCTTAACGTTGATCCACCAGCCTGCCTTCGGGGCATTGCCGTCTATGATACCTTTACCAATTATAGTAATATCTTCTGCATATTCAGCGAAAATAAGAGCTTGGTGCATGGGAACGGCATTGCCCTCCCATACGCCGAAGAAGTGCTCCTCGCCGTTTACCATATCTACCGTCCAACCGGGAATAACGGGATAACGGGATCTGTCAGCCGAGCCGAGAAGTCTTGCACCCTCTGGAATATCGAGTGTGATATGACTCTTCAGGCAGAGGGGAGCAACAAGATACGTTCCCTTCGGAAAATACAGTCTTGCTCCACGTGGCAGACAGTTTATTGCCGTCTGAACAGCAACGGTATCATCGGTAATACCATCGCCCACTGCACCAAAATCGCGCACGTTAATCGCCGCACTCTCGCTTTTTGTAGCAAATTCAAAGGAACCGTCAAGCGATGGTGAGGTAATGGTATAGGTTTTTCCGGGGGCCAGGTCAAAGAGCGAGAAAACATTAGTGTTGCCTCTGTAAACCGGCTTCCCATCAAGATAAATGTCATATTCTCCGTCTTTATAATACGGAAGGTCATTGTGCCACTCAAAGCACGCCGAGGTTGATGATGTGAAAAGTAATTTGATCATTTATGAGGTTCTGCCTTTTCCTTAGCGTCGTTGATGATTCTTGTAGCAAGATTCTTCATGCCGATAAACAGCATATCAACGGCAACGTACAGAAGTCCGAACATTATCGGCTCAACGCCGAGGAATATCTTCCCATCGGTGCCGCTGATCATATTCAAAATAATGTTGATAACGTTATAAATCCACACTATCATAACAACCAGCAGAGAAGAGTAGATAATATTTGCGAAGAAAGTCCAGAACTTACGCTTCGGGAACATCATCCACTTATTGTTATCTCCGGGTGTTACTGCGAAGAAGTGAAATGCGTTGTTTACGAGCAGGTCTGTAACCATGCCCATAACTACGCCGAGAACGACTACCATATCCAGAAAATCCCATACGTACATTCCGAGTCCCCAATATATAAAGAAGCATACGGCACCGTTAAACCAGAATTTGATAAACAGAGCCTTTATGGGAGAGGGAATTCTGTCAATAAATCCTTGAGAACGATATTTTTTTCCGGGATCGATCTTGGATTTCGGATATGTTTTTTTATCTGCGTTTACAAGTCTGTCTACAGCATCTGTATTCAGCTTGTAATTTTTTTTGCTTTTGTCTTGTTTATTTGTATTCTTTTCTGACATTTTGGATTATTATTCCTCGTCGGCAATTTCGATAGTTCCGATATCACCACTACCCTCTACATCGATGGAGGTGTTGATCTTCTTGAGCAGCTTTGCAAGAACGGGCTCAAGGAGCATAAGAACGGTTGTAATTCCGACGAGAATTACATGAATGGAAAGGGTGCTCTTTGCCGTGTTGATATATTCAAGAGCAGCTTCGTTAAAGCTGTTTGTGGGGTTGTTCAAAGCATTGTCGATTCTGCCGATATAATGGATATCTGCAAAAATAACAGCAGCGTAAAGAACAACCATAAGCGCCATCATAGCGATTTTCGGCTTCTGACGCTTCGGGAACGCATTAAGCATACAAACGAAGGAAAGAATCATAAACAGCATAGAAACGAATGCTGCAAGACCCATATTTGCACCCTGAATTTTTGCCGTTGTATCAGAAATACTGGTAAGGTTCATAGAATACTGAACAAAGGTGATACAAAGAGCTACGAGAGGAATGGCTTGAGGGTTCTTCTTCAGTGCAACGAAGAATTTACGCACCCTTTCCTTCAACCACGCCACAATTTTATTCGAATTTTTATTAGAGTTATTATCTTTCATAATACAACTTCCTTATCTGATAGCGTTGGTTGTTTCCTTGTCAAAGAAGTGCTTACGGTTAAAGGATACGGTAATATCCTCGCCATAGCCGTAATTGCACCATTCACGGAACTTGGCAGTTACCTTGTGACCGTTGAGATGACCGTGAATAAGGGTGGTCTGACCCAGGTTCTCACAATTGTTTACGTTAATAGTGACATCGCTGCCCTTAACAATATTTTCGGGTCTTACACCGAGAGTTATTTCTTTGTTGTTGTAAGAGGAGAGAAGTGTGGATTCCTCGTCTGTGAGAGGAACCTTTATCTGACCGTCAATCATAAGATGATCGCCACAAACCGTAGCAGTGAAGAAGTTCATAGGAGGAAGTCCGATGAAGCTGGCTACGAAAACGTTTGCAGGGGTATCATAAAGCTCGAGGGGAGTACCGATCTGCTGAACGTAGCCCATCGACATGCAAACAATTCTATCTGCCAGTGTAAGAGCCTCGGTCTGATCGTGGGTAACGTAAAGCATAGTCGCCTTAAGGCGCTTATGAAGGAGTAAAATCTCACGTCTTGTTGCACCTCTGAGCTTTGCATCAAGGTTTGAGAGTGGCTCGTCAAAGAGGAATACCTTAGGTGTACGAACGATTGCACGTCCCATGGCAACACGCTGACGCTGACCTCCCGAGAGCTGCTTCGGCTTTTTGTTAAGCTGGTCGGTAAGGCCGAGAATCTCTGCTGCAGCCATAACCTTTTCGTGAATAACGTTGGGATCCTCGTGAAGAAGGGTAAGAGAAAATGCCATGTTCTCGTATACCGTCATATGTGCATAGAGCGCATAGTTCTGGAATACCATCGCAATATCTCTATCCTTGGGGGGCATCTGCGTTACGTCCTTACCGTCAATGATAAGCGTGCCGGAGGAAATATCCTCAAGACCTGCAACCATACGAAGAGTAGTGGACTTACCACATCCGGACGGACCTACAAGAACGATAAGCTCGCCGTCCTCAATGTCGATATTGAAATCAAACACTGCCTGAACGTTGTTATCGTAAATTTTATTTAGATTTTTCAAACTTAAAGAAGCCATACCGGGAAAAATCCTTTCTGATTATTCTGAAACGAGAGTTTTTTCATATTCGCGAAGCTTTTTGGACTTGATAATTCCAATAACACCTCCGGTGATAGCACAAGCTGCAGATATCACAAGGCAGGCAACGCAAAGCAGAAATTGACCTGCTTCCATTACGTGAAGGTACTGATTCTTTTTAAGCTCAATAAAGGTCATGTATGCGTTAAGTGGAATTCCGAAGATACGAACGATCTGCATAGCACCGATAGCGCAAAGAACAATAGAAAACGTCTTATCATAGTTCTTAACACCCTCGGATGCGAGGAATACGAAAAGCATGAAGAGAAGATTATAGATAACCGAAACTCCGATTTCTATGTTATAATAATAGTTTTTTGCATCCGAGCTGTAGATTGAGATGAAGTAGATTGCATTAAACACGATAGCTAAGTAAGAAAGGTTTGCTGAGATCTTGTTTTTCGTATATCTCATACGGTCGGTCTTGATATCGGTGATGTTAGCCATATTATACCTCCTCTCCCTTAAGAAGCTGTTTTTCCTGATTCATAAGAACTGTCTTGTAAATCATATTTGCAACGTTCAGAATTGCTGTGATTATAAGAATGGCAGATACTAACCAGCAAAGATCAAACCAGAAGGTTGAATAAGGACCGGATGGATTGTTAGGGTCAATTCCGGCGCTAAGATATACAGAAGGTGGGGGTGGGTTTTCAACCCACTCCTGTAAAACCCCGAAATCTACGTTTAGGAACATTTCTTTATATTTAAGCACGTTGATAAGACTCCATACGGCAACCGAAACCGATGCAACCGAGCTTAACATAACAGTGCAGTAATTTGCAATGTAATATTTTCTGCGAGTGTGATTATTGAATACCAGACCTGCAACAGATAGGACAATCAGTACAATACTCAGGTTGGTGAAAGTTTTGTTAAAAGGCTGTAAAGCATAAAACATCTCTGCATTAAAGGTTTCTTTTATAGCATTAACCCTATAAAGTAAATATGCGTCGGTGGATACACCGAGCGAATATACGAATGCAAGTGCGGCGGCCGCAATGCAGAGATAAGAGATTATTTTCTGAAATTTCATTTGTAATTTATACATATCAATTTCCAATCCGCCGTCAGCGTAGGCGACGGCACAGTCGTTTGTGTTATACCTTAACTTTTTTAGGGGTGGCAGAGGGGTAGCCCCCTCTGCCTTGTAGAATTTAAAAATTACTGCTCATCAAGAACGGTGAAGCCGTCGGAGATGATGTCGATGAAGAGGTTAGTCTTATCCTTGGACTGAGAGAACTTACCGGAAGAAGAAAGGTTGGTAAGAAGAGCAATTGCGTCATTCTCAGCCTTGTTGGTGGGAAGAGAAGTAGGAACGATGCTGTACCAGGGATTCTCGGTAATTGCAAGCTCAGGATGCTTGATGAGACCAAGACCGATAGCAACAGAGATCTTACCTGCGCCTTCCTTACCTACGATATGAGTGCACTGATACTCGAATGCCTGGCTCTTTACGAAGGAAAGAGTGGAACCGAGATACTGACGTGCGTAGTTGGTGTAGTTACCGGAAGCCTTATCCTTATCCCAAAGCTCGGTGAAGGTAGCGTCTGCGATAACAGGCATAAGCTTACCGTTGAAGTTGAACATCTGGTAAGAGCCGTCTTCCTTGGTATTGATGAATGCATCGGGACCGTAGGACATAAGGATCTGACCTGCCTCGGAGTAAGCGTAGTCGATAAGCTTAAGAGCTGCATCGAGCTTGTTCTTATCTTCGCCAACACCTGCAAGAGAGATTGCCCAACCGTCGGTCTTAACGGATCTCCAGGACTCGGTAAATCTCATATAAACGCCAGCCTCGTTAGTACCGTCGAACCAACGTGCAACGGGAACCATAACTGCCATGTACTTCTCGCCATCCTGAAGCTCAGTCTGATTGTAGATGGTCTGAGTCTGGTTGTAGTCGTAGTGCATAAAGCCTGCATCATTTCTGAGCATAAGCATGGTCTCGGTGTCTTCACCCTTTACGAAGGAGGAGGAGATGAGACCCTCGGATACCATTGCGTTCATTCTTGCAAGAGCAACGTATGTATCCTGTTCCTGACGTGCATCGTGAAGCTTACCGTCAGTACCAATGTAGAGATAATCCTGTCTGGACTCAAGGCCACGAACGCCGAAGAGAGTTCCTGCGAAACGGAACATATCAACTCTTCTCTGGTTGTTGTCGTCCTCTCTGGAGAAGAGACCTTCAACAGTGTTGGTGCCGTTAAGAGTCTGGGGGTTAGCAACTACGCAACGAAGAAGAGCTACAAGCTCGTCTGCGTCCCAAGCTGCATCCTGACCGATGAAGAGGTCAGCACGGTTGGTGCCGTAGTAGCCGTTGTATGCCTTATCGATGTATTCACGAAGCATGTTAACTGCCTGAACACCCGATACTGCGCCTGCTGCAAGTGCATCGTTCATGTTCTTAACGATGTTGCCTGCTGCGTCGTAATCCTTAGTAAGTTCGATAATATCTGTTCCGTTCTTGTTAGCTGCGTCAACTACAACCTTACCCTCGGTAGGCATGTAAGGAGTGTAAACTGCTGCTGCAAGGTTCTTGGATGCGGATGCGGAGAACTCGCCCTCGCCGTTGAGAAGCTTCTCAACCCAGTCGGTTCTCATAAGAGGCATACGCTCGATGTCATCAACACCGTCGAAGTAAGGAGAGTAGTAGATAGCGCCGTTTTCAACGTTACCTGTGATGGAAAGACGTACAATGGGGTTAGCCTCAAGGTAAGCCTTGAAGTTAGGCATTGCGTCAAGGTAGAGTGCAAGGTTAACGAGCTTGCCTGCTACGCCTGCCTCGGAAAGCTGGGTAGCGGTACCGGATACCATATCTACCTCACCGAGGTTATCCTGCCAGTAATTGAATTCCTTCTGTGCAGAGCCTTCACCTCTCCACTTGTTCTCGAAGTTGATGTTAAGTCTCTTGGAAACCTCAACCCAGGTGGGCTTAAGGTCGCCGGAGTGATAGGTAACACCGTCTGCAAGGGTGATGCCCTCGCCTGCTACTTCAGCATCGAAGAAGAGACCGGTCTTCTTGTTGTTGTAACCGGTAGCCATTCTGAGAGTGGTACCCTCAGCATACTCAAGCTTGTAGCCGGAGATGCTTTCGCTGGTGGGGTTCTTCCAGAAGTCCATAAGTCTGTTATAAGCGTTCTGCTTATAGTACAGATAGTCTTCGGTGCCCCAGCTCTTAGCGAGCTCGATTGCTGCCGCATAGTTTTCTGCATTAGGATCTACAACCTCATTGCCACCGTCGCCTTCGCCACCACCATCGGGAGTGGGGGGAGTGGGGGGGTTGAAGAGACCACAGCCTGTGAGTGCGAAGCTCATTGTCATAACGAGCACAAGGAGAAGCGCTATGATTCTTGTTTTGGTCATTTTGGATTCCTCCTAATAAAATTTATTATTGAGCGCGACCGGCGCTTAATAACCGAAAAAAGAATTGTAATGTGCAAAATAGTGAGAAAGGTAAAGCGTTGCTTGCTTATTCCTTAACGCCACCCATATTTACACCCTTTGCGAAGTATTTCTGAATGAAGGGATAGATAATAAGAATAGGAATAATTGCGCAAACGATAAGTGCATAAATCGCAGAGTCGGCTGCGTATGGCTTGTTCCAGCCTGCCATCTGATCGGAGTCCTTGAAGTTCTCGAGCTGAAGACGGATAAATACCTGCAGGGGATGCTCGTTTGAGTTTGTGATCATACGGCGTGCCCAGAAGTAACCGTTCCAACGGGAGATTGCAAAGAAGAGTGCAACGGTTGCAATGGTGGATTTACTCATGGGGATATAAACGTTTGTCAGCACCTGCATCTCTGTAGCACCGTCAACGATAGCAGCCTCCTCAATCTCGGAGGGAACGCCTTCAAATGCGTTACGAAGCAGAATGATGTTCATTGCAGCCATACCCATTGCAATAACTATCAACCACTTATCATCGGTAATACCGAGATCTGAGAACACTTCCTGGGTATTAAGGTAGTTTCTGTACTGAGGAATGATACCTGCAGAGAACCACATTGTAAATACAAGGAAGAAGTTAAAGGTCTTACGGAAGAGGAGTCTCTTTTTTGAGAGAGCATATCCACCGAGGATTGCAACACCCATAGCCCAGAGTGTACCGTAGAAGGTGATGAACAGGGTGTTGGTGTAGGAGTTCCAGAACATATTGTTAGTGAACATTGACTTGAACGCCTCAAACTGAATGTCCTTCGGGAACAGAACCACCTGTCCGACTTCGACTGCCTCACGTCCACTTATGGCAGAGAAAATTGCGTAAAGGAAGGGGTACAGACAGCATATTGCAAATACAGTAAGGAAGAGATAGCTTAGTATCTTGAAGATAAGTTCGGATATTTCTAATTTTCTTTTCATATTTTTTCCAAACCTTTCTTATTAGTAAAGTGAAACGTCGGATGCCTTACGCGCTATAGTGTTGGCACCGATAACGAGAAGCATACCTACAATGTTGTTAAGTATTTCGGCTGAAGATGAAATACCCTGAAGGACAGCGGCATTGGTGGATTCTATACCGGTTCTATTTGCAAAGGTAGATACAACATCAGCAGTTATGTAAGTGCTTTCGTTGTAGAGAAGCATTACCTTCTCATATCCTACGTTAAGAAGTGAACCGATACGGGTGATAAGCATGATTACAACGGTGGAGAGGATAGAGGGAAGTACAACGTATCTCATCTGTGCCATCTTGTTTGCACCGTCGATCTGCGCTGCCTCATAGCTTGTAGGTGAGATTGCGATTATTGCCGCGAAGAATACGATGGAGTCGTAGCCTGCAGTCTCCCAGATACCGCTTATCTGATATATCGCTCTGAAGAAGCCGGGATTGTTAAGCAGACCTGCATCACCAACCTCTTTGGTAATTAACCCAAGCTGATACAGCAGGTTTGAGATAACACCCATCTGAATTCCGACAGTACCGGAGGACTGACGTACAAGCATAGTGATCAGCGTAGTCATAACTACGGTGGACATAAACTTGGGAAGGTAGGTGAGAACCTGGTAAACGCTTCGTGCAATATTAGATTTGATTTCATTGAAGAAGAGGGCGATAATAATCGGCATTGGGAAACCGAAGAGCAAACCGTAGAAGGATATTACGAAGGTATTACGGAATGCACGCCAGAACTCGATCGAAATGGGTGTATCTCCACGGAAGAGCTCGATAAAGTATGTAAAGCCTGAGTAGGCCTGATCTGCAACGTCCGTGTTTGCATCATAAATCTTGAAGCAACCAAGCAGCTCGTACATCGGGAAGTATCTCCAGAACAGGAATACAAGCAGCATAGGCACCAGCATAAGATAAAGTCGCCAGTCCTTAAGCACTGTACGCGCAACGTTCAGCCAATAATGCTTCTCAACGTCGTCTCTGACCACCTGCTCGGGATCCTCGTGATATTTTCCTGTGACCTCATCGTACACAAGATAATCGGATGCTAATTTTTTCATAAACCTGCTTCCTCCGTATTAATTCATACTAATAATATAATCATTTGTGTTGTTATTCTATGCCGTATCCACCGGATGCCTCTTCGGCTTCTTCTTCACGTTGGAGACGGAACAGATATGTCTTCTGATCCTCGATCATGCCGTCGGTGTTTCGCATCAGGAACATTATCACACTGGCAAAAAGCAGAGAAATAATGTCTGTTGTAAGGTAGACAAGCAGTGTGCTCGGCTTACCACCGAAGGGTAGCGAGACAATCCATCTGCCCGCCTGCATTGTAACGTATGCAGTAAGGATGAAGAAAAAGAGCTTGAAATAACTTTTTCTGATATCATCTTTTTTGAAAAATCTGAACCAGATAAGTGTTGAAAGTGCAGCGCAGTTACCAATAATATATATGACGTATTGCTCATAGGTCGCACCCGAAGCAATACAAAACACCATGCCACCGATACAGGCAGGAATTATCGCATATCCACCCCATCTCATCATTACCATACAGATAAAGAGGAGCGTTGTGGAAATTGCAATCGGCTGAGCTGCAAACCAGGTGTTTGTTGCCACGGTTGTGACAGCCTCGGATACACTAAGCAAGATCGCAAAAATGAAAAGGTCAATATTTCGATACTGCTTAAAGGTTATATTATTCATTTATTTTAAAAAACTTTTCCTTTTATTTGTTGTCTAATTTTACAACACATAAAAAACCTATGCCTTAATTTTTTTGACTGACATTAAAATTACTCTTGAATTTTTTGATATTTCGTTATAAAAAATAACCTATAGCGTAGAAAAAAGATTGCGTTTTTTGTGCAAAATGACAACAAAAAGATTGGCAACAAAAAGTTTTTTACATAAATATTAAAAGCGACCGTGAGCTAAAAATTCCACGGTCGCAAGAAAACGTTTAAAAAATTCCAACTGATTTTAGTATAAATGAAGCAAGGAAAACGGTAAATGCCGACGAAAGCGTAGTGAACACCACAAGCTGTCCGGCGAGCTCTGCATCGGTCCCCATCTCCTGCGCCATAGGCACGCTGGAAACGGCTACCGGTGTACAGAATACAGCCACGAGAGCAGCGAACTGCGCGCCACCAAAGCTGTCACGGAATGCAAAATAAGCAATGCCTATACCGAGCAGTGGAACTATTATACTTCTGATAATCGTTCCGGTAATTATCTCTCGCTTCAGATGTGGAATTGCAGAGAATTCAAACTGCGCGCCGAGAACAAGGAGCGCAAGAGGAGTTGCAATTCTTGAAAGATATTCGAGGGTGTTCCATACAGCAGGAATTTCCGACAGTCTGAAGGAAATTCCAAAATTCACAAATATCGAACGGATACCAAGAGCTACGAGACCGGACACAATACCCAATATAAGTGGATTTTTAAGAATTCCGGTTAACACCTTTTTAAAATCCGGTTTTTCTCCGTCATTATTAAAAATGGACAAACCTATTACAGCCAGAATGTTAAAGGCAGGCACCATAAATGCCGACAGAAGCGTGGCAACTGCAGCGCCCTCGCCAGGGAAAAGTGAGGAAGCTAACGGAATTCCGATAAGTGCGTAGTTTGAACGGAAAACTCCCTGTAACAGTGCGCCACGGCACCTCTTCTTATCGGTCAGCACCGTAACCGAAGGGACGGCTATTGCAAAAATAATAAGCAAAGCTATCAACGAGTAAAGCACGTAGCCGAAATCAACCGTTCCGATATTCTCGATACCGTAAACGTTGCGAAATAGCATTACCGGCAGAAAAACTCTGAATACAAGCTTGTTTGCCTGCTTTGAAAAATCTCCATTCATCAACCCCAGCCTTTTCAGCAGATAGCCGATTGCTACCGTGAAAATAATAGGAGATACCGAATTGAATGCAAAAATAAACGATTTCATGAAAGCTCCTTGAAATTCAACCTTATTGTTCTAAGAAAATGGGTGTGGCGTAGTAATCTCCCTGTTCATTAATAGTATAACGTTCGCCGTGATTTACTCTACCTGCTTCGTTGCCGTCAGAGGTATAAATTACCCATTCCTTAACTCTGCGCCCATCGCTGCCTACGTAGCTGAAGGCAACGGTAAAGGATGTCCACATATTATAATGCTCGTCGGTCTGAAGACCGTTTACCAGACAGCCTTCGGGAACCGAAATGCTTATATATGCAAGTTTATTCATGCAAATATCGCAGGTGTAATCCTCATTGATATCACAACAGTCTCCAAGCTTAGTCAGGCATATATCACAGAGGTGGTCGGGATTGTTATTCACACATTCGCTGAGAGTGACGGAACAAACGTCGCACAGATGATTTGCATCCGAGTCGTGACACTCCGACAGAGTCTTGTTACAATAGTCGCAGATGTGGTTTGCAGGCTCTTTATCGCTGCAAAAACTCATTTCGTGTTTACATATATCGCAGAAGTGATTTATGTTAGAATCTACGCAATTTGTAAGCTTAAGGTTACAAAAATCGCAAAAATGATCGTTATTCTGATCCTCACAGTCGATTATAGGTAGTCCACAGTAATCGCAAACATGGGAGCCATCCTCGTCGGAACAACTGCTGAGAACCAATCCACATATGTCACACTTGTGATCTCTTGGAGCGTTGTCGACAAAGCACTCCGAAAGAAGAATACCACATACGTCGCAAGCATGGTCAATTTTAATATCGATACATTCGTTTAAAACCCTCTGACATACGTCACACTTATGATCTGCGTTAATATCATAGCATTTATCAGCGGAGGAAGGTTGGTTGTCCGACGTAGTACACCCCGATAGCAGAATGACTATCAGACTTACGGCAATTATCAGTAAGCCCGAGGAGATGCCAAGTTTGCTTTTGAGGAATTTCACAGTCATAGCTTTACTCCTCACGAGTGATGTCATATTTAAGTATTCCGTTTGTAAGCGCAGGCATAACCGTCTGTTTCATCATATTATCTATCTGTTCTTCATTCATTCCGGTAAACATTGCCTTAAGTCCGAGGAAATTTGAAATACCCATAAGCATATAGGCAACCGACTCAGTATCCGAAAGGGTAACCTCACCGTCATGCTCAAGCGCCCTTGAATAGCTTTCGGCAAAGGATTCGTAATAGTCAACGAACATCTGACGGTCAATCGAAAGGCTGCCCCAGATGATATTATATACGTTTGGTGTTGATACGGCGTATTTAATGAAGCACTTTATGCCCTCATATTCCTTTTCATATCTTGTTTGACAGTTACCGATGCTGGCAGCCAAACGGTCCTTGATCTCCTTTTTATAGGTCTCCATGAGATACTTATATACGTCGGTCTTGGTGTCGAAATAAATATAAAAAGTACCTACTGCCGTTCCGGCGTGCTTACAAATGTCGGAGATAGACGTGCTGTAAAATCCTTTGTTGGCAAAAAGCTCTTCGGAGGAGGCAAGCAGCTTCTCCATTTTTGTTTTTCCAAGCTCGGTTTTCGGAATGTTTATTCCCTTGACTCTTATCATTTTATCTGGCATACAAACCTCTTTTTGTTTAAAATACTCTTAATTATAACATTTTTTGCGCTGTATTGCAATAGTTTTTGTAAATAAATTTGGACATATTCACCAAATTTATCTTTTAAAAAAAGATTTACATATTACATATTGACAAACCTATCAAAAGATGATATAATTATGATGTAGAAAATATGAACAATATTCATATTCAAAAAATGGAGGAAAAAATTATGACATTCAACGAGCTTTATGTAGGACAGAAGGCGTCCGTACAGAAGACCTTCACCGACGCAGATCTCAGAGCATTTGCTGAGGTGAGCCTTGACACAAACCCCATCCATCTTGATGAGGAATATGCCAAGACAACCATTTTCGGAAAGAGAATTGTACACGGTATTCTCACTTCCGGCCTTATTTCGGCAGTTCTTGCCAACAAGCTGCCCGGTCCGGGAACCATTTATCTTGGTCAGGAGCTCAGATTCACTGCTCCCGTATTCCTCGGAGATACTATTACTGCTGAGGTTGAAATAGCCGAGATCAGAGAGGATAAGCATATTGTAAAGCTTAACACTACCTGCTATAACCAGGACGGCAAGGCAGTTATTACAGGTCTTGCAACCGTTAAATTCTAAATTCAAGGAGAAATAGAAAATGGCAGATTATAAGTCTATTCTGTTTGAGCAGATGATAAAGGACTTCGCTGAGAATGAGGTTAAGCCTCTCGCTCAGGAGGTTGACGAGCAGGAGCGTTTCCCGGCTGAAACCGTGGAAAAAATGGCTAAGCTCGGACTTATGGGAATTATCGTTCCCAAACAGTACGGTGGAGCAGGTGGCGACTACCGTATGTATATTTCGGCTGTGGAAGAGATTTCAAAGGCCTGTGGTACTACCGGAGTTATCCTTTCTGCACATATGTCGCTTTGCGTAGCTCCTATTCTTGAATACGGTACAGAGGAGCAGAGGCAGAAGTATCTTCCTGACCTGGCAAGTGGTAGAAAAATCGGTGCCTTTGGTCTTACCGAGCCCAATGCAGGTACTGATGCTGCAAATCAGCAGACCACTGCTGTTGAGATGGAGGATCACTATCTTCTAAACGGCAGTAAGATATTCATCACCAACGCAGGCTATGCGTCTACTTACATAATCATTGCTATCACCGGTAAGGGTCCCAAGGGCCCCGAGATGTCGGCGTTCATCGTTGAGTCTGCCTTTGAGGGCTTCTCGGTAGGTAAGAAGGAAAAGAAGATGGGTATCCGTGGTTCGTCTACCTGTGAGCTTATCTTCGAGAACGTTAAGGTTCCCAAGGAGAATCTTCTCGGTAAGCGCGGCGATGGCTTCAAGATCGCAATGAAGACCCTTGACGGTGGCCGTATAGGTATCGCGGCTCAGGCTCTCGGTATTGCAGAGGGCGCACTTGACGCTACCATTGCTTACGTTAAGTCGAGAAAGCAGTTTAACAGAGCCATCTCCCAGTTCCAGAACACTCAGTTTGTTCTTGCTGATCTTGCAACCAGAATTGCTGCAGCTAAGGGTCTTGTTTACGTTGCTGTTGATGCGAAGCAGAACAAGCTTCCCACTCTTTCGGTAAATGCTGCTCAGGCAAAGCTCTTTGCTGCAGAGACGGCTATGGAGGTTACCACTAAGTGCGTTCAGCTTCACGGTGGTTACGGTTACACCCGTGAATATCCCGTTGAGAGAATGATGAGAGATGCTAAGATCACCGAGATATACGAGGGAACCAGTGAGGTTCAGAGAATGGTTATCTCGGGCGCTCTTCTCAGAAAGTGAGGTAAAGCATAATGAAAATTATAGTTTGTATTAAGCAGGTGCCTAACACCACCGAGATTAAAATTGATCCCATCACCAATACGCTGAAGCGTGACGGTGTTCCCAGCATTATTAACCCTGATGATAAGACTGCTATCGAGGCTGCTCTTCAGCTTAAGGAAAAGTATGGAGCAACCGTAACCGTTATCACCATGGGTCCCACTCAGGCAGAGAAGGCTCTTCGCGAGGCTCTTGCCATGGGTGCAGACGAGGCATTCCTTCTCACCGACCGTGCTTTCGCAGGTAGTGATACACTCGCCACATCTACAATTATTGCAGCTGCTATCAAGAAGCTTGGTGCAGATATCGTATTCTGTGGCAGACAGGCTATCGACGGTGATACAGCTCAGGTTGGTCCTCAGATCTCCGAGCACCTCGGCATTCCTCAGATCACCTATGCTGCTGCTATTGATTATGATGCAGAGCGTGGTGCGCTTATTGTTAAGCGTCAGTTTGAGGACAGATATCAGACTCTTGAGGTTAAGGGACAGTGCCTTATCACAATTCTTTCCACTCTTGATAAGCCCAGATATATGAACGTTTGGGATATTGTTGGTCAGGATGAGAAGGAAATCGGCATTATTACCTTTAATGATATTGAGGTTGATCCCGAGACCATCGGTCTTAAGGGCTCTCCCACAAAGGTTAAGTCTACTGCTACAAAGCAGTTTGATAAGACTATAGAGACTCTCGAGCTTGATCCCGAGACTGCAGCAAAGACTATCGTAGACGCACTTAAGTCGCGTCATCTTATTTAAGGAGGTATAACGAAATGGCAAAGAATATTTGGGTATTCTGCGAGCAGCGCGATGGCGAAATACAGAACGTTGCTCTTGAGCTTCTCGGCGTAGCACGTGAGCTTGCTGAAAAAACCGGCGAGAAGGTTGGCGCAATCCTCCTGGGACATAATATTAAGGGTAAGGCAGCAGATCTTATTGCTTACGGTGCTGACGAGGTACACGTAGTTGACGACGAAAGACTCGGTATGTTTGTTACCGAGCCCTACGCTCAGGCTGTTACACAGATAGCAAAGGAGCATACCCCCTCGGTAATCCTCTTTGGTGCGACAAGCATCGGACGTGATCTTGCCCCCAGACTTTCTGCGAGACTTAAGACCGGTCTTACTGCAGACTGTACAAAGCTTGAGATGGATGAGGAGGGCAATCTCTTCATGACACGTCCTGCATTCGGTGGCAATCTGTTTGCGACAATCATTTGTCCCGACCACCGTCCTCAGATGTCTACCGTTCGTCCCGGCGTTATGAAGAAGCTTGACCGTGACGACTTCCGTAAGGGTGAAGTTGTTGAGGAGAATATCGCTTGGGATGAGTCCAAGTTCTCGGTAACCGTTCTTGAGGAGGTAGCTGAATGTCAGACCTGTGGTCAGATTGAGAATGCTAAGCTTCTTGTTTCCTGTGGTCGTGGTGTTAAGGATGTTGCTCCTGCAAGAGAGCTTGCTCTCAAGCTTGGTGGTTCGGTTGCATCCTCCCGTGCTCTCGTTGACGCAGGTGTAATGGATCACGGCTGTCAGGTTGGTCAGACAGGAAAGACCGTTAGACCTCAGGCGTATCTTGCCTTTGGTATCAGTGGTGCAATTCAGCATCTTGCCGGTATGGAGGAATCCGAGTTTATCGTTGCAGTTAATACCGATAAGAATGCTCCTATTTTTAAGGTTGCTAACCTCGGTATCGTAGCAGATGCTGCAGCAGTTCTCAAGAACCTTAACAAGATTCTTCAGTAACAGTAAATAAAAAATAAATGGAGGAAAACCCCGATGAATAAGGTTTATTTAGTAAGTGCTAAGCGTAGTGCAATAGGCTCTATGCTCGGCTCCCTCAAAGAGCTTTCCCCCGCATTTCTCGGCTCTGAGGTGCTTCGTGCGGCTCTTGCCGAGGCAAAGGTCGAGCCCGCCTGGCTCGACGAGGTTATCGTAGGCAATGTTCTCCCTGCAGGTGTAAAGCAGGGTCCCGGACGTCAGGTTGCTATTGGCGCAGGTGTTCCCGTTGAGATACCTGCATACTCTCTCAATATGGTTTGTGGTAGTGGTATGAAGGCTGTTATGAACGGTGTTCTTTCCATCAAGGCAGGCGCAGCAGATCTTGTTGCAGCAGGTGGTACAGAGGTTATGAGTGGTGCTCCCTATCTTGTTCCCGGAAAGACTCGCTGGGGCGCAAAGATGGGTGATATGAAAATGATCGACCATATGATTTATGACTCTCTTACCGATGCTTACAGTGGTCTCCACATGGGTATTACTGCCGAGAATATCGTTGAAAGATACGGTATAACACGCGAGGAGCAGGACGAATTTGCTATCAATTCTCAGAAAAAGGCTATCGCTGCTCAGGACGCCGGTAAGTTCGTAGATGAGATCGTTCCTATTACCGTCAAGCAGGGCAGAAAGGAATTTGTTTTCGAAGCTGATGAGTATATCAACCGTACCACAACCCTTGAAAAGCTTGGTACTCTTCGTCCTGCTTTCAAGCCCGATGGTTCTGTTACTGCAGGAAACGCGTCTGGTATTAACGACGGTGCGTCCTTTGTTATTCTTGCATCCGAGGCTGCTGTTGAAAAGTACGGTCTGACCCCTATGGCAGAGATTATAGGTATTGGTCAGGGTGGCGTAGAGCCCGACGTAATGGGTCTTGGCCCTGTTCCTGCAGTCAGAAACGCACTGAAGAATGCAGGTATGAAGCTTTCCGAGATCGAACTCCTTGAGCTTAACGAAGCGTTTGCAGCACAATCTCTCGGAGTTGTAAAGCTTCTTTCCGAGGAACATGGTGAAAGCCGTGAGGATATCCTTGCACGCTGTAACGTAAACGGTGGTGCAATAGCTCTCGGTCATCCTGTCGGCGCAAGTGGAAACAGAATAATCGTAACACTTGCACATGAGCTTAAGAGAAGTGGTAAGACCTATGGTCTTGCATCGCTTTGCATCGGTGGTGGTATGGGTACTGCCGTTATTCTTAAGAACGTTTGATTTCCCAAAAAATGAAAGGAAAATAATAAAATGAGATTACAGGATAAAGTAGCAATAGTAACCGGTGGTGCAAAGGGCCTCGGTGGTGAGATGGCTCAGACCTTCGCAAGAGAAGGCGCAAAGGTTATTGCAGTTGACATGGCACCACTTTCTTATGAGTGCGAGGGCGTTGAGTTCTATCAGCTTAACGTTACCGACGGCGAAGCCTGCAAGGCTTTCTTCGAGTATGCTAAGGAAAAGTATGGAAGAATTGACATTCTTGTAAACAATGCAGGTATTACTCGTGATGCGATGACAAGAAAGATGACCGACGAGGCATGGGATCTTGTTATCGACATCAACCTTAAGGGCGTTTTCAACCTTACCCGTCACATCGGTCCTTTCATGGAAGAGATGGGTGGTGGAAGCATCATCAATATCTCCTCTGTTGTAGGTGAGTACGGTAATATCGGTCAGGCTAACTATGCTGCATCTAAGGCAGGCGTTATCGGTCTTACCAAAACCTGGGCTAAGGAGTTCGCAAGAAAGGGTGTTCCCGTAAGAGTAAATGCAATTGCTCCCGGCTATATTATGACAGATATGATGAAAACCGTTCCCGAGGACCTTCTTAAGAAGTTCGCAGGTCTTACCATGCTCGGCAGACTTGGTCAGCCCGAAGAGATTGCAAAGGCAGCTCTCTTCCTTGCATCTGATGATGCTTCTTACGTAACAGGTCACGTTCTTTCCGTAAACGGTGGCATGCGTCTTTAATACAAAAAATAGTATAAATCACTTTAAAATGCAAATATAAGTTTGCAAAAAGAAAGGAAAACACAATGACAAACGTAGGAATCGTTGGTATTGGAACATACCTTCCTAAAAAAATAATGACCGCTAAAGAGATCTCCGACGCTACAGGTGGCGTATGGAGCGAGGATGCGGTAAAAGCAAAGCTTGGTATTAATCAAAAATATATACCCTCTGAGGAGGCTTGTGACGGCACTCAGGAGATGGGAGCTCTTGCAGCCATAAAGTGTCTTGAAAACTGTGGAGTTGATCCCCTTGAGATTGACGTTATCCTCTGTATCACCGAGGAGTGGAAGGAATACCCCCTCACCACCTCTGCCTGCTACGTTCAGGACAGAATCGGAGCTAAGAATGCTTGGGGCATTGACGTACAGAACCGTTGCTGCACCTGTGTTTCTGCTATGAAGCTCGCTAAGGATATGCTTATTGCAGACGATGAGATCAACACTGTTCTTGTTTGTGGTGGCTACCGTAACTGTGACTTTATTGATTATACCGACAGTGGTGTATCCTTTATGTTCAACCTGGGTGCAGGTGGTGGCGCAATCCTTCTTAAGAAGAATTATGGCAAAAACCTTCTCCTCGGCACTCACCTTATGTCCGATGGTTCTGTTGTTCATACCTGTGGATCTAAGGTTGGTGGTATTCTTGAGCCTGTTACTCCCGAGAATTACAAGGAGTTTGGTATGCTTCGCCTTATGGATTCTCCTAAGATGAAAGGTCTCCTTAACACAGTTTCCATGCCCAACTGGTATCACTGCATTGATGAGGCTCTCCGTAAGTCCGATATGACTCGTGCAGATATTGATTATCTTGATATTCTTCATATCAAGCGTTCCGGCCACAAGGCTATGCTTGCCGATCTCGGTCTTACCGAGGATCAGTCCATCTATCTTGAGGACTACGGTCACATCGGTCAGATAGACCAGATTCTTTCTCTCGAGCTTGCTCTTCAGCAGGGCAAGGTTAAAGAGGGCAGCACAGTATGTATGATAGCTGCAGGAATTGGCTACACCTGGGCAGCAAATATTATTAAATGGGGTTAATATTGCATAAAATGTAATGTTAACTTAACAAATTCATCCCTTTTAAGAAAGGTAAAACCTTTTATGGCTTATTTTCTTAACACGCTATTCGGATCGATAACTCCGATGTGTATTACGGCGCTTGTTACGATGGCAATTACGCTTATTTTCAAGACGTCCTTTACAACCAATTTTGCGCAGGGTGTTATATCTGCCTTTGGTGCGTATGTTGTATCCAGCGCGTTTGCAAAGCTTGGGCTTTCGCTCTGGCTGAGCCTGCCGATCGGTATGCTGGCAGCTATGCTTATTGCTGTTGGCGTTGACGTTCTGATCTTCCGTAACGGACGTTACGTTAATGCGCTTGGTAAGCAGATAATAACGATGGGTCTGATTTCTCTTGTTGTGGGTGTTATTCCACTTATTTTCGGACTTAACGATCCTGCCTTCAAGAGCTTTGTGAACGGTAACTTTACTATTACGCTTTCGGACGGAAGCGTGGCTACCGTTACCAAGAATTCTCTCGTTTGCCTTGCGCTTGCAGCATCGGTTATCGCAGTTATCTTCATTCTCCTTCGTTTCTCAAAGTGGGGACTTTCGGTACGTGCTACTGCCTCTAATGAGTACGTTGCAGGAATGATGGGCATTAATACTCATATAGTTACTGCTATTTCCTGGGGTCTCGCAGGTGCTCTCGGAGCTCTTGCTGCTACCATAAATGCATCCTCGGGAACGGTTATCAGTGGTTACTTTATGACAAACTATCAGGTTTATGCATTCCTTGCAGGTATTCTTGGTGGATTCTCTACCTTCTACGGTCCTGTAATCGCTGCACTTATGATTCCTCTTGCCAACAACCTGGTACAGTATATTGTAAACGTTGCCGGAAAGCCTGAGCTTACAGGCTGGTCGATGGTAATAGTGTACGCTGTTGCTCTTGTTATTATCTTCTTCAGGCCACAGGGCATATTCGGCAAAAAAATAGCAAGGAAGGTGTAACGGTATGAATAAATTCTTATCTGATAAATACGCTATTCCTCGCAATAATCCTACAAAGAGTGATAAGCTTACAAACGGACTTCTTGCTTTATTCAAGAGTCCGGTAGCACAGATACTGCTCTTTACCGTAATAATGGGCGTTATCGGTCAGCTTTCTATGGAGAAGATTCTTCCTTATTCCTGGACTTCTGCCTTTGCCACCACATTTTCCTATGCCATAGCTGCAGTCGGCTTCTGTCTCCTTATGGGATATTCCGGCCTTGCCTCTCTGGGTACGGGTGGATTTATCGGTATCGGTACTTACTCGGTTTATTACATTATGGCTGAGTCAGGACTTCCGTTCCTTCTCGCTGTTCTGGTAGCTATCCTTGTGGCAGTTGTTATCGGTGCAATCGTAGGTTTTATTTCGCTTCGTATTGAGGGTATCTATCTTGTTATCCTTACACTCGGTCTTTCGGAGATTCTTCGTAATCTCTATATGGTTTTGGAGGACAAGATTTCCTTTACCAAGAGTCCGGTTATTCTTGGCATTACAATTACTCGTCAGCTTGCGCTTTACGTTGTTCTCGTATTCCTGGCAGTCGTTATGATCATCACCAGTAATATTATCAACAGCCCTACGGGCAGAGCAATGCTTGCGATGAAGAACTCTACTGCTGCAGCACAGGCAATGGGCATCAGCCTTATGAAATACCGTCTGCTTGCCTTTATTATCTGTACCGTCTACGCTTCAATCTCGGGTACTCTGCTTATGCTTGTTGTAAGAAATGCGATGGCATCGCAGGGAACCGGCTTCTATGCTCTGATTACCTCGCTGAACATTCTGGCAGCAGTTATTATCGGTGGATATAAGTCTATCTGGGGCGCAGTATTCGGCAGCTTTATTATGTACGGTCTTCAGACCGTCGTGCTTAACAACATTAAGTTCCTTGCAGAAAATCCGGTTATCATTACCTTCGTATCTGGTATTCTCGTAATAATCGTGGTTATGTTCTATCCCGGTGGACTTGCACAGCTTGTTCTCGAGCTCAGAGTTAAGGCAAAGGGACTTCGTACTAAAATGAGGGAGGCAAAATATGGCAAAGATCTTGGATAATCTTCTTCCCTCAACAGCCCAGCGTGCCGTCAAGCTTCGTCAGAGCTACGATTGGATAAAGACCGAACTTTCAGAGCTTGATGCCGTTTATGAGGCAAAGAAACAGAAAGCCCTTGACAGTTTTATTGTTAAGGCAAATAAGAAGCTTGCTCCTCTTGCTTACGTCGCTTGCGACAAGGCTGAATATGCCGATAGCATTATGGAGAAGAAGCTTCAGGAATATGACGTAAACAAGTATCTCTCATACAGAGCAGCAAATCATAAGGCTGCGAAGGCTATTTTTAAGGCAATAAATGCCGGTGAGGATTGGTCAGGCGCGCTTGACGTGATGAAAGGCGAGGTTGAAAAGATCAGATCTGACAGAGCAGCCTTCGTAGGCAAGCTTAGGCTTAAGAGAGAGGCGCTGATAGCCAAGGGTGGAGCTTCCGACCCGACGGAGTATAACGCTATGCGAACCAAGCTTGAGGCAGAGAGAGATGATCTCTCAAAAGCTCTTGACGAAAAATATGAAGCCGTTATTGCAAAGAAGCGTGCAGCTCTTGAAGCAAAGCTTGAAAAGATTTCGGGTCAGATTGAGGATAATAAGGCGAGAAGTGCTAAAATAGGCAATCTTCCCGACGACGTTCTTCTTTCGGTTAAGGGACTTAAGATGTATTTCGGTGGTCTTAAAGCCGTTGACGATCTGACATTCGACGTAAAGAAGGGCGAGATTTTCGGTCTTATCGGTCCTAACGGAGCAGGTAAAACCACAGTATTCAACTGTATTACTCGCTTCTATGATGCCACGGGTGGCGAAATGTACTTTGAAAATAAGTACGGCGAAGTGGTTGATCTTCGTAACTATAAGGTTCACGATATTATTCTTCAGGGAATATCCCGTACCTTCCAGAACATCGAGCTTGTAAAGGAAGTATCGGTTATGGAGAACCTTCTTGTCGCAGGAACCAGGGCATATCGCTCGGGACTTGTTGTTCACGCGCTCGGCCTTCCTCTTCTTAAGAAGGAGGAAAAGCTTATGCGTCAGAAGGCTATGCGTGTCCTTAAGTTTATGGGACTGGAGTCATATGCTAACTGGCTTGCCTTCGGCCTTCCGTACGGAATTCTGAAGAAGGTTGAGATTGCCCGTGCGCTTATGGCAGATGCAAGACTTATTATTATGGATGAGCCTGCTGCAGGTCTTAACGATTCCGAGACGGCAGAGCTTACCGAAACAATCCGTCGCATCCGTGACGAGTTCGGTGTTACCATTCTGCTTGTTGAGCACGATATGGGTCTGGTAATGAACGTCTGCGATACGGTTTGCGCAATATCCTTCGGTCAGATGCTTGCAATAGGCACTACCGAGGAAATACAGAAGAACAAGGCCGTTCAGGAGGCTTATCTCGGTGTGGAGGAGGATGAATAATGAAAGAGCTTCTTAAAATAACCGACTTAAAGCTTAATTACGGCATGATATCTGCTATCAAGGGTATTGATCTTAGCGTAAATGAGGGACAGATCGTTGCAATTCTCGGTGCTAACGGTGCCGGAAAGACCTCTACGCTTAAGGTTATCTCCGGACTTTTAAAGCCTACCTCGGGCGAGATCATTTTCGACGGTGTAAATATCGCAGGTAAGCCTGCTCATAAGGTAGCCAGACAGGGAATTATGCAGTCTCCCGAGGGACGCTTCGTTCTTGTTGGACTTACCGTTGAAGAAAATCTTCGTGTAGGTGGTTATAATATTAAGGATAAGGCAGAGCTTGCCCGTAACTTCGAGCGAGTTTACACCCTTTTCCCAAGACTTAAGGAGCGCGCTAAGCAACAGTCCAGCACACTCTCGGGTGGCGAGCAGCAGATGCTTGCAATCGGCAGAGCTCTTATGGGCAGCCCGAAGCTTCTTATTCTTGACGAGCCGTCTCTCGGTCTGGCACCCCTTCTTATTAAGGACATTTTCAAAACGCTCCTTAAGATAAAGGAGGAGGGTACAACTATTCTTATCGTAGAGCAGAATGCTCTCGCAACCCTTAAGATTGCCGATTATGCTTACGTGCTTGAGCTTGGTAAGATAAGTATGCACGGAAAGGCAGAGGATTTGCTCAAGGACGAGCGCCTTATTGCTGCATATCTTGGTGGTTAATTAATTCTAATTTGAAACATTTGCATCTTTCGTGAGAAATGATGAATGTAATTACTTCTATAAGGAGAATAAAAATGAAAAACATTATGTTAAAGACTTTCGCTCTTATGCTCGTTTTCGTGCTTTGCTTCAGTGTTGTTGCTTGTAACTTCGGTAACAAGGGCAATGATGGCATCAGCAACGAGGTTTATGAGGGTGACGTAATCTACGTTGGTAACACTGCAGCTACTACAGGTGGAGGCGCTACCATCGGTGTTCCCTTCAATCTTGGTATTGAGGCAGCATTCGCAGCTTACAATGCTAAGGGTGGCTTCAACGGCAAGACCGTTGCGCTTAAGCACTATGATGATATGGGTGACTCTGCTCAGGCAGTCACTCTTATGGAAAAGCTTATCCATGAGGATGAGGTTTTCGCTATCGTAGGTAACTACGGTACCTACGCTGTTGCAGCTAATATTGATATCCTTAAGGAAAACTGTGTTCCTATGGTTTATGCTGCTGCAGGCAACAACGTACTCTTCAACTCCAGCGCTACCGAGCCCGGTGACAGATGCATCTTCCCCGTACAGCCTCTTAACCAGGCAGAGGGTCAGATGCTTATTCTCCGTGCATTCGCTCCTGCATACGAGGGTGAGACTTATCTTGGTGGTCTTGGAGGAACTAAGGTTGGTGTTATCTCCAACTCTGATGAAGCAAGCCAGGCTATGCTTGCAGGTATCAAGGCTGAGGCTGAAAAGTCCGGTCTTTCCGGTGTTATCTATCAGAACGTAAACACCGATGACTATTCTGCTGCAGCTTCTGCACTTCAGGCAGCAGGCTGTGACGTGATTATCGTTACCGTTGTAGGTACTCCCTTCATTTCTGCACTTACTGCACTTGCTAACGTTAACTATGACAAGAACGTTCTCACCACCTACAACAATGCTAACGCAGCAAAATTAAACGATGAGAACAGCGTACTCACCGAAACCGGTCTCAACATTCTCTCCAAGATGACTATCTATGCTCAGGCATGGCTTGACATCACCAGCCTTGATTACTACTTCTGCGAGCCCGGCACTCCTCTTTACAACAACTATAAGCTTCTCGGCAAGATCCTTAAGGACGAGAACGGTAAAGAGCTTGGTGTTCCCGGCTTTGCTGAAAGCTATTGGGAGGTTGCAAAGAACATCTTCAACTATGCTGCAAGCCTTAACGATAAGAGCATTGTTCCTCTTAATATGAGCTACGACTCCTATGCTCTTGCAGGCTATATTGCAGGTGATCTCTTCTGCCAGGCGCTTGATGAGATGAAGGCGCAGGGTAAGGAGCTTACCAGAGCTAACCTTGTTGATATCCTTGAGTCCAAGGAATTCCAGGTTGCTATGGCTGATATGATTTCTTATAAGGGTGGTCTTCGTGAGGGCGTTCAGTCCTTCTCCCTTACCGTATTCTATGATACCGAAACCGTTACTCAGGATGGCAAGCACGTTGCCTCCAGCATGACAGTTCATCCTCTTACCTCTATGGATGACTACAGAGCACTTATTGGCAAAAAGTAAAATAAACTGAATACCTCTGCCTCATATTGGGGCAGAGGAGAACCTAATTCTCACGAATGAAGGCCTTTTGTTAATAAAGCAAAAAAATCCGAGCTCCCATCTTTACGGTGGGAGCTGCATCAAAAACTTTAATAATTTCCTACTACATTTCTAACGTTGAATATAATTCCGTCATACAGACGGTTGAATATAATTATTTTTTAAAAAAGGAGATATATCAATGGCAAAGTATGTATCTGTTAATGAGGCTCTCGAGGTCGTAAAGAGTGGCGACTATATCGTAACCGGTCTCGGTTCGGCAGAGGGCAGAGAATTTATGACAAATCTTCATACCATAGCAGACAGGGTAAAAGACGTTCTTGTATCCAACTGTCTTCCTATGGGAGCTTACGAGTTTATGATAAACCCCGAATATAAGGGAAGCTTTACCACAGAGGGCTGGTTCTACACCCCTCTTCTCAGAAAGGCACATAAGAACGGCAACGTTTCCTTTATTCCTAACCATCTTCATCTTGCAGCTAAGAAGAGACTCTTCTACCGTGAGCCCGACATTTACGTTGGTATCGCTTCTATGCCCGACAAGCATGGATATGTATCAATTTCTCTTTCGAATACTTATGAGATGCAGATGATAAAGAAGGCTAAGACCGTTATTCTTGAGATCAATCCTAATGCTCCCAGAACCTTCGGCGACGTTCAGCTTCATATTGACGATGTTGATTATCTTATTCAGGTTGATTATCCTATGCCCGAGATAGCAGACGCTGTTCCCAATGAGAAGGATCTTGCTATCGGTAAGCTTATTGCCGACATGATCAACGACGGTGACTGTATTCAGCTTGGTATCGGTGGTATTCCCAACGCCGTTGCTGCAAGCCTTTACGGCAAGAAAAACCTGGGCGTACACACCGAGATGCTTACCACAGGTATGGTACAGCTTGCTAAGGCAGGTGTTATTAACGGTAAGTGCAAGCAGATAAATAACGGTAAGATGGTTGCTGCATTCGCTATGGGTACCAAGGAGCTTTATGACTTTATTGACGATAACCCCTCTGTTGAAATTCTTGACGGTGGTTACGTAAACGATCCTTACACCATTATGCAGAACGATAATCAGGTTTCTATAAATACTACTCTTGAGGTTGATATTACGGGTCAGTGCGCATCTGAATCTATAGGTTCTGTTCAGTTCTCGGGAACAGGTGGACAGTCCGATACTGCAGTCGGTGCACAGAAGTCGAGAAACGGACGCTCCATTATCGCACTTTATTCCACCGCTATGGTTAAGGATCCTGCAACAGGTGAGAGAGTTGAGACCTCCAAGATCGTATGTCAGCTTAAGGCAGGCGCTGCCGTTTCACTCTCCAGAAACGACGTTGACTATCTTGTTACCGAGTATGGCTGTGTTTCTCTTCGCGGAACAAGTATTGCAGAGCGTGCAAAGCGCATTATCTCTGTTGCTCATCCCAAGTTCAGAGATCAGATCAAAGCTGAAGCTATCGCTCTCGGCATTATCGTTGAATAAGGTATACGGCTATGGCAGAATTTCTCTATGAGGGAAAGAGGGTATATTACGAGGTTCACGGCGACCGTGGGCAGCCACTTGTAATTCTTAACGGAATTATGATGTCCTGTGGCAGCTGGAGATCCTTTATTCCTAACTTTTCACGTAACAATATTACCATTCTTCTCGATTTTCTTGATCAGGGACAGAGTGATAGAATGACAGAGAGCTATGATCATTCAATTCAGGTAAACGTGCTCGAGGCGCTACTTGATCTTCTTCCTTATGAGAGATATAATATAATGGGAATTTCATACGGTGGTGAGATCGCTATTCAGTATGCCGTAAAGCGTCCTGACAGGGTAAGGAGTCTTGTGCTCGCCAACACATGCGCGCGCACTTCCGATTGGTTGCGCAAGATCGGTGACGGTTGGAATGCCGTTGCAAGAACCGGCGTGGGTGAGGCATATTATCTTACCACAATCCCGGTTATTTACTCGACCGGCTTTTATGAGAGGGAGTCTGCCTGGATGGAGAGGAGAGAAGGCGTACTAATTCCTTATTTCTCCCGTCCCGACGTGCTTGAGAGTCTTATCCGTCTTACCGACAGCTCCCGTGACTATGACTACACCGACAGGGTTTGTGAGATAAAATGTCCTACCCTCATCATCTCTTGCTCGGAGGACGGTCTTGTTCCTCCTACAGAGCAAATTTTGCTTCATGAGAGAATAAAGGGCAGCCACTACGTTACAATTAACGGCTCGGGGCATGCAAGTATGTATGAGGACCCTGCATCCTTTACGGCGATTGTCCTCGGTTTTGCCAATCTTCTTGACGAGCAGATAAAAATCTAAATATTGGAGAAATAAAATGGAAAAGAAATTTGTATCGATAGGCAAAGAGACTATTGCATATCTTGATATAGGTGAGGGTCCCGTGGTGCTGATGGTACACGGAAATATGTCCTCCTCCGTTCACTATGAGCCTCTTATTACCCGTATAAAGGATAAGTACAGATGCATAGCAGTTGATCTTCGTGGCTTCGGAGATTCCAGCTATAACAATCGCTTCGACACTCTCGAGGAGCTTGCCGATGACGTAAATCTCTTCACAGAGGCACTGGGTATTGACAGCTACTATCTTGTAGGCTGGTCGAACGGTGGTGGAGTAAGCCTCAGACTTTGTGCCAAGTATCCCGACAAGGTAAAGAAGTTCTTTGATATTGAGGGTGCAGGTCTTAAGGGATATCCTCTTTATAAGAAGGAAAACTTCAAGTCAACAGGCGAGCCTTACGCAAACAAGGAGGAGATGGCATCCGATCCCATGCAGGTTGCTCCGGTTCTTGCTATTTTCGAGAAGGGTGACGCAGCTATGATGACCTCAATCTGGGATGCTACAATTTACACTGTAAACAAGCCTACCAGAGAGCAGAATGATCTCTGGATGTCTGAGACGCTGAAGCAGAGAAACCTGGTTGATCTTGACTGGGCACTTGCAACACTTAATATGTCGGATGAGTATACCCCATACGGCAAGGGTGACGGCAGCATAAAAAATATTAAGTGCCCCGTTGCGCTTACTATGGCAGACAGGGACGTTGTTGTTCCCGATTATATGGTGCTCGATAATTATAACGCACTCGGTTCTCTCGCAACACTTCTTCCTTATGAAAACTGTGGACACTCTCCTATGGTTGACTGTCCCGACAGACTTGCAAAAGACGTTGTGGAGTTTTTCTCGAAGTAAAATAAACATAAGAAAAAGGGGCTGCTTGATTTAGGCATAACCGAACAAAAAAGGTAGAGGTACTCTTAAATGTGCCTCTACCATCAATATTTATCTAACCGAGAAAATCTAAGGTTGAAAACCTATGGTTTTCTCTTTTTTATTTGAGTTTTTGTTCTATCTCTCGCTGAGGCTCGGTCACACTCGG
>JAFTON010000114.1 GCA_017463765.1 Clostridia bacterium
ATGATAGCGAATATAAAGTAAATATCACGCTTACTATCACCGAGGAAGGAGAACATCGAGGGTACGTTAAGGTAAATAAGAACCATCGAAAACATACCTACGTTTGCACAGATTCTGGCAAATGTACCAACTCCCTCACGAACCGTCTGATCCTTTGAAATTGCAGGCATAAGCGACCAGTAGGCAATATCATTCAGTGAGAAGAAAATGCTGAAGAGGAGATAGGTTACGCCAAGAAGGATTATATGATTGGTTTCGCTCATCTCAAAATTATGGAACATAAGAACGGTAAGTATACCCGTACCGATCATACCTATAAGAATCCAGGGCTTGAATTTACCCCATCTGGTCTTTGTATTATCAACGATAGCGCCGACGAAGGGGTCAATAATCGCATCGAAAACTCCGAAGCAGGTAAGCAACACGCCAACTGCGGCAAGTCCCTTATCCGAGAAGGTAACCACGTCGGTAAGATGAACCAGCAGATACATGCTGACAAGCGAGTAAAGCGCATCGCGTCCTACTGTACCGAGACCGAAGCATATTTTATTAAGTTTGGTTTGTTTATCCATTTTCTTGCTCCTTTTTTGTTATTACATAAAGATTTGAGCCATAATCGCCTAAAATACGAAGATTCGGGTCATAGCCACTTCCCTCATATTGCATAGCCAGATTAATTCCCTCCGAGAGCATAGCCCCCGAAGCAAGATACTCCTCCTTGCCATCCTTCATAGCAAAGTATTTATCTACGGTACGGAGAATAAATCCGTCAGGCTTTAAGTGAATCGGAGTGATATGCTTGATAAGTCCACCGAAGCGTCTGATACGAAGATGCTGATCCCTTGACTCCACCTTATAGAGCATATCATCCTCAAGACCCGGAACGTCGAGACGGTCTCTGCCCGGACAGGACTCCTTGCATTTCTGGTAGAGTCCTACGAGAGTTTTATCTCCATCGGTAATCTGCCATGAAATTTCATCAGAATATTTAAGTTTTACCTTTTTGAGTCTGCCATATTGGAAGGCACGTCTGTGCTCCTTATAGAATGCAACCTGCTCCTTTACCTGTCTGCGCTCTGCAGGAGTAAGCTCACCGAAGTCAAGCTCATATCCAAGAACACCGAAGGCTGCAACGTTAAATCTTGTCTGTATCGGTGTATCGCGCAGGGTCTGTGCATGGGGTGCCATAGATACGTGGGCAGATACGGTTGACTGTGGATAGAAATTATATATTCCACCCTGTATATCAAGTCTCTCAATCGGGTCGGTATTATCCGACGTCCATATCTGTGGCGAGTAACAAAGCATACCCAGGTCAAAACGGTTGCCACCCGAGGAGCAGCTCTCGAATAAAATCTTCGGATGCCTTTTAAAAAATATCTCCTCAAGCACCTCGTACAGACCGAGAATATACCTATGGAAGAACTCGCCCTGCTGCTTAAGTGTTGAAGAATACATATCGCTGATATGACGGTTATAATCCCACTTGACGTACTCGATATTGGCGTTTGACAATACCCTGTCAACACTGTCGATAATATATTCCCTGGCCTCTTTTCTGGTAAGGTCAAGCACAAGCTGATTTCTGCCGAGAGTAAGCTCTCTGCCCGATATACTGATTGCCCAATCGGGATGGGCTCTGTATAAATCGCTGTCGGGATTAACACATTCAGGCTCAAACCAGAGACCAAACTCCATTCCCATTTTATTAACCTTGTTTGCAATATATCTGATGCCACCGGGCAGCTTTCTTCTATTTTCTACCCAGTCACCAAGTCCGGCAGTATCGCTGTTACGCTTACCGAACCAGCCGTCATCGAGGACGAACATCTCGATCCCTAGCTTTTTTGCCGACCTTGCAAGCGCTAGGATCTTGCTTCGGTTAAAATTGAAAAAAGTCGCTTCCCAGTTGTTTAAAACAATAGGTCTTTCAGCATCTTTATGCTCGCCACGGACAATGTGGGAGTTAACGAAGTCATGCATATTTGCCATCATGCCGTTAAGTCCGGTGTGAGAATAGGTCATCACTGCCTGGGGTGTAACAAAGCTCTCACCACCCGAAAGCTTCCATAAGAAGCAGTGAGGGCTGATACCCGTCATTATTCTTGCAGTATCAAAGCTTGAACGCTCCACTGCCGAATAATGATTTCCACTGTAAATCAAGTTGAAGCCGTAAACCCTTCCTCTCGACTCATCTGCTCCCTTTTCAAGCAGAGCAAAGGCGGGATTATGCTTATTTGATGATGCGCCCACGGTAGACTCGTTTACAAGAATACCACACTCGAGGAAACGGCGATGCTGGTGTGCCTCCTTACCCCAATCACCGTCAAGGGTAAGCATATCGTAATCTGCCTCGGGAAGATCAAGCATAAGGCTCATAAGCTTCTTGATATAAAGAGGCGCAGCGTTGTCATTCTTAAGCTCTGCGTTACGGCAGATAACGTCGCATTCCTCAAAGACGGTGTAATTAAGTATCAGGCTGACGTCGGTGAACTTCCTGTCCTTTAGTGTAATCTCAAGGGTCTGTGCCTCGCCATAGGCAGTAGGAAGCCCCTCGGTTTTATATGCACCGTTGATCACTCTGTGACTGTCGTATACGAAATCAGAGACAAAGGTACCATCCGGCATAAGCAGCTCTGTAGGGCTGTGTCTGTAATCTCCCCTGCCGATACCCGAATACTCAAGCAGATTTCTCTCAAGGAAAAAGCTGCTGCCCTCGGTCTTTACGGTAGAACCAAGATCAATAGTATTCTTCATAGCCACGGCAGTAAAATCGGTATCTACAACCCGACGGCCGTAGTAAAGATGCTCGGGATAGCCCTCACTGATGCGAAAAGCGTAGGTAGTAGACCTTGTATCAAGTCTGAAAACCTGATCGTTTACACTAATCATCCTAGACCTCCGTTTATTTATTTAAAATATTAAAGAAAAGCTCTCTGACACTCTCCTCGGTTTCGTCGAGGGGACGGTCGTTTACAAAATAATAATCATAGGTATAATTCTCTACCATATCATCGGCTGCGTTGCCGTAAGCCTCTGCTCTGCTTCTGCTGCCACCTCTGATAAGCAGGGTCTTAGCCACACCGTCTGTAGCGCGTACAAACTTATCGATCTCCCATGGCTCTCTTATATGCACGAATAGAATCTCCTCGTCGCTTGTAAGGAACTGATGGAAAACGTTCAGCGCCCAATTGGTCGGAAAATCATTATACTCTGCAGTGATGGTCTTAAGATCATGAAGGAACTTCCTTGCCCTATCGTCCTTAACACCCGTCCAGCCACAAAAGGTAGCGATCTCCTTAATCGGATCAACCGAAGATATGTTACGCACCCTGAAGTGCTTAGCTGCAAGGTCACAGATGGTATCCTTTCCCACTCCACCTGCACCGTTTATTACTATAACTGCCTTGTTCATTAGTGTATACCTGCCATATAATATTTTACTTTTATATAATAACATATATTTACATGAATGTCAATGATAGATTAATATACGAATAATCAAAAGGCAACCAATTCCAATATGGAACAGGCTGCCTTAGGTGTGATTACTTTAAACTTTTGATGTGACTATAAAAAAGTCCTCACACCGTATTATTAAATTAGTCGAATATTGCGTATAGCTCTATAGTTCCAACATCACCGAATGAATATCCCTTTTGGTATTCGGGATTACCGTTAGGAGAGGTTGCCCATCCCTTGAACTTCTTACCATTCTTGGACGCACTGTATGGGATAACATACTCTGTTCCCGCACTGTAAGTAACGGTCTTAGAGCTTACGCTAAGGCAAGCGTTACCTTGATCAATAGATCCACCACCGTTTAAGTAAAACGTGATCTTGTTATCGGGAAGTTTTTCCCATGTTGCGCGCAAATGAATTGAGTCGCTTTCCGTAAGATTTATTACGGTTGCTCCATCCTCATAAACATTTCCGTTGTAATACCAGCCTACAAATCTATATCCTGTTTTAACAAAATTATTTAAAGGAAGCTCATAGGATTCATTTGTTCTATAGACAATAGAGCTCATATATCCACCCGTCGCACCATTACCATCGAAGTATACGGTGTATTTCGCTCTCTCCATAACAGCGTACATTTTAATGATTGCGCCGTTCTGGGTCGACAAATTCTGAAAGCTTACTCCACTCTCGTAGGTCTGTCCGTTGGAGCAATCCCAAAACAGGAAGTTAAATTCCTCGTGTGAATAATAATCGGTATGATAAATCTCACCATAGGTACAAACAACCTCTCTAATATAGGATCTGTCCTGGTTGTAGTAAACAACGGAATAAGTTATCGCCTCCCAGCAAGCCGTTAAAGTACGTGAGGAAGTGAGTGAGCAGATGTCTGCGAGAATTTTACCGTTTTCATCAATATACTGAGTAACTCCATCATAATAGCCCTTGAACACATATCCCGTTTTCGCAGGCTTAATAATCTCAGATCTGGCTATCGTACAATCGTCGTCATCAAATGCACCGACACCGTTCTTTAAATAGAACTGCTTGGTTCCACTGGTCGTTTCGTTATTGCCGTTAAGTGTAATTACAGATACCTGAGTCCAATCAGCGTACAGCGTCATATTAGACGAATGCTTAATACATTCCTCAGCAATTATGCTTCCGTCTGCCCAAACAACTCTCTCACCCGCACCGTCAGGCTCTGTAAAATAACCACCGAAAACATATCCCTCTCTTGAAGGAATAACTATTTTTTCTATTGCCTTTGAAGGATCGTTAATATCGTAAACACCCTTCTGATATACCACGTTAAAGCTTGTAGTACCTGCAAATTCTGCGCCACAGCTATCAAGCGATACAGTGTAAATATTCCATATCCAGAGCGCATATACGGTTATGCGATTTTCGGTTTTCTCATTAATTCGATCACCGTTTATGTATCCGTAAGCGTCTATAAACTGTTTTGTGCCATTGGCATTTGAGGTACCGTTATTTTCAACCGTTACATAATAACCACCGAAGGTATATCCGAGCCTTTTGGGAATTTCTATCTTATCATTTAACGTACCGTCAGCTTTGAATATAGCGTTAAGACCCTCGTAGTCATAATACGCACCGACACCGTGCATTATAAAGATACTATCAGGTCCGTTAAACTCCTCTGCTCCCTGATGATCAAAATCAATGCGATAAATAATAGGATCGCACTTGGCATAAAGCTTCATAGGAATATTCGAGGCTGAATAACCATCTTTCAATATACCCTGACCGTCAGTTATTGCATTTCCTTTTTCGTCATACCAGCCAGTAAAACTGCAGTTAGCTTTGATTACAACAGGCAAACGGATTGTGTCGGATATCTGAAGCGTGGTATAATTAAGAGATTCTCCACTATCAAGCGAAAGAATAAAATCATATTTATCATCATTAACTGAACCGTGGAAGTACACTGTGCCATCCTTTATGGCAACGGCATTAACACCGTTATATTCAACAGTTACTTCATAACGGGGATCAAGCGCCGATGCATCAACAAGTCCATTTTCGGATGCAACACCAACACCGAGATTGTTTACCACAACGGTGACGTTATCATTCCACCCCTGCGCCAGCTTGATTGAGAAACCATCTATTAGAGTCTTATTAAATTTATCAAACGCGCCATTTACAACAATTTTATCCACGCGCTGTCCCATCATATTAGAGTATACGGTAAATATACCATTAAGCATATTTACGTTGTATGCGCCTGAAATCGAGCCACTGTTCTGATAATCAGAAAGATCAATATAAAGAACATTTTCACCGTTTACGTTTTCAATGTTTACAGAGAGTGTTGAAGGCTTTGTATACATGCTATAAAGATTCTTATACTCGTAATCACTCTTATCCAAAACGTATTCTTCAAATTTTACGCCCAAAGATGAGTCAATCATAGAAATAAGAGTTCCGATGGAAATTGCTCCATCTGTAGTAAATCTTACGGATATTGCATTCGATTCATTAAGCCCACTTTCAAAATTACCGATGGCAGCATCTATATTTTCGGGAGTGGAAGATCCTCCACCGTTAGAGCCTGTCCATGATATTCTAAAATGAGCTTCCGTTTCGGAATTGGACCAATTGTATCCACTATCCATCTTAACACCAATTCCAAGATCAAGTTTCACCAAGCTGGAGAGCTTAATGTCACCACCACTAAGCTCAAACTCCTGCTTTACTCTCTGCGCAACATTCTGATCGTTTGTCGAGACAACGTACTGCGCAGTGTATGTACCACCCGTCGCTACTCCCAAGATAACATGTGTTCCATACTTTGTATACATATAATCGAGCCATTGCGATTCTTTCATGCTCTGTGCAAGAAGAATATCCTTGCAGAAGCTTTCTGTCAGACAATGTTCAAGATCGTCGTAGGAATAATCCTTAATCCCGTATGTTTTATAAACGATACTGTCCTGAACTACATAAACTTCGTTATAATTGTAATTTCTACTGCTTTCATTTACAGTCGCTCCGTAGTGAGCCTTAATTTTCGCGATTTTTGCAATTTTAATGCCACCATTAATGTCTACGGAACCGTTAAAATAGGTAGATAACTCGTCAACCGAGGAGTAACGGTATGAATCAAAATATCCTTTTGTAATCGGAGGGTTATAATACTCACCAAGCGTAAGCAACTTATTAATGTTAATAATTCTGTTCTGAGAAATCATCTCGGCATCAATAGGCTCGTTTTCAATAAGATTGTAACCGTAACCAATACCGTAATTATAAAGTTTAGACTCATCGGAAGAAAGAGCCTTTTTTTCTGGAACGTAAAAATACTCAACTACAGCAGAATTATCTGAAGAAATATAATTACCACTTCCGTTAGCGCGAACTGAAATTGTCACGCGTCCTGCATTTTCAATAAAGTTTCCATTGTATGAAACCATTTCAAGAGATGCACTGAGACCAGCCGTAACGTAAGTATAATCATCATTTACCGTCACGGTATATCCGACAGCATTTGCCACAGGAGTCCAATAAACAACGTCATATTCAACACTCTTTATAACAGGAGATTGAAGCCTAGTCTTGCATTCATAAGAACAAACTATGCACTTGCCGTCTGAATCATACGTATGTGTAACCACGTCAATTCTGTCATCACATCCACAAACTGCAAGATGGAAATGATGTGTTTCATCATTCTGCCAATCTGTAGAGTAAGTATGTCCCATGGCAGGAACCGACTGCTGCTCCTTTAGTATTGTGTTGCAATCATTGCAGAAAACACCTTCGGTCAACCCGGGTTCACTGCAGGTCGGTGTTGTCGCAGCAATAATGTCAAGGTGCTCATGCTTGCATCCTGTCTCTCCTATAGAAATTCCACAATTCTTACACACCTCGTCCTCATAGTTATGACCGATAGCAGGAACGGATTCAATTTGTTTTTCACCGCAGTCGCAATAACGTGTCTTTATACCGGGCTCGGTACACGTTGGATTTTGCGTGTTGGACCACTCTGCATATCTATGCTCATGCTTAAAATTGCATGAAACGAAAACAAAGATAGTAGCAACCAAAATCATTATCAACAAAAATACCTTCTTCATGAGATTCTCCTTTATCATAATTTATTAACATAATCAATTATGCCACAATCAATCGGTTTTGTCAAGTGTTGTTGTGCATATTTCTCTATTTTTTATTTTTTTATATTTTTTTCTTTACTTTTAACAAATTTTGTTGTAAAATAAGTATAAACAAACATAATTTTCAAAAAACGGAGAAAAAAATATGGAAAGATATTTATTTGGAACTACAAAAAACGGTGAGAGGATCGAGCTGGTTACTCTCACGAATGAGGTTGCAGAGCTTAAGGTTATGACAAGGGGAGCTACAATTGTTTCATTCAAACCCTTTGGCGTTGACATTGTAGGTGGATACGACAGCCTTGAGGGCTATGAGGCTGACACCGGGTCCTACCAGGGTGCAACGGTTGGAAGAGTCGCAAACAGAATTGCAGATGCAAGCTTTACCATGGACGGCGCAATGTATATGCTTACGGCAAATGATAACGGAAACACTCTTCACGGTGGCGAGGGTTTCAGCTTCCGTAATTGGAGAATAGATGATCTTACAGAGGACAGTGTCACTCTCGGATACTTCTCTAAGGATGGCGAGGATGGATTCCCTTCAGGCGTTTATGCCAAGGTAACCTATACCCTTTTCGGATCCTCGGTGATGATCGAATACAGCGCAATTCCTGACGGGAAAACTCCTATAGCTATGACAAATCACTCCTACTTCAACCTCGACGGCTTCGGTGGAGTGATCGACGATCATATTATGACAATCTATGCAGACAGCTATACCGAGGTGGGAGATAAGCTTATTCCCACGGGTGTCAGACCCTCGGTAGAGGGCACTCCTTTCGACTTCAGAACGCCTAAGAAAATCGGAGAGGATTTCGGCAAGGGAGTTGACGGCTATGACCACAACTTTATACTCTGCCCTAAATTTAGCAAGGAATTCTTCAATTTCTCGCTTCCCCTTGCAGCAAGTGTTACGAACGGAGAGCTTACGCTTAACGTCTATACCGACCAGCCCGGAGTACAGTTCTACACCGGCAATTTCCTCGGTGGCGAGCCGAATTTCAGAGGTGGGGTGAAAAGAATAAAGCACGGCGCATTCTGCCTCGAAACACAGACAGAGCCGAATTGTATTAATCACGGAATCGGTTTTTATGACCTGGGTGATTTTTACGAACACGTTACCGTTTATGAGGTTGTGAAAGCATAGCGCATCAATAGAAAGTGACATTCCTTTCATTTAAGAAATTCCAACAGAAAAAGGCGAGCCAAATGGCTCGCCTTAAGTTTTTTAAGGAACGTTATTCTATGTTGTAATAGTAATAAATCGTTGCATTAGTGAAGTAATCATTATTTTCCCCTATCTGTATTTGCTGCCAATCCCACTCGGAACCGTGATAATAAACATCGGGATTGGCCGCTGAACAGTCGGTAAATGCACCGGAAGCAATTGAAGTGACACTTAAAGGAATTTCAATGGTAAACAGTGTGCAGTGATAAAATGCATTCTCTCCAATTTCTGTTACACTATTAGGAATCTTTATTGTTTCAAGAGAAGAACACCCCTCAAACGTACTCTTTGCAATGTAGGTTATACACTCAGGTAGCCTTGCGCTAACCAATGAATAGCAGTTAGCAAATGCATATTCCTGAATATCTGTTACAGTATCGGGAATATATACACTGACAAGCGAATCACAATTGTAGAAAGCTTCATATCCAATAGCGATTACAGTATCGCCATCCGGAGAAACCTCGGGAATAACAAGGTCAGTTTCGGAACAGTTACCAATTCCGCTAACGTAACAGGTTCCGTCGTCATTCGAGGTATATTCAAGGCCAATACCTGTCCAAGGAGTGGGAACAACGTCATAATGCCAGAGGTTACCAGATTCGGCAGGACACATTTCGGAATAGAAGTAAACGGTGTTCGCATTTATTTCCTCGTTGCCATATTCATCTATTATAACGTTAGCCCATTCCTCAGCAGTACCGAGGTAGTAAAGTCTTGTAAATGATCCGTATTCCCAAATAATGTTACCCGAAATTTCTATAACAGTTTTTGGAACAACTATATATGTAATTGCGTTGCACACGTCAAAGTTGTCATAACCGTAATCGGTGTCAAACGCACGCCAGCCTATACCCGTGACTGTATATCCATCGGGAGAAATAGCAGGAATCTTTATAATTGTGTCGGTGCAGGTTCCAATTCCGCTAACATAGCAGGTTCCGTCACCATTATCGGTATATTCAAGTCCAACACTGTCAGGAATAACGTAGGGGGGCCAAACGGTAGGAACACCGTCAACGTAGTGCCAGAATTTTCCCCTCTGGGTAGGCGCATTTTCGGAATAGTAGATAACTTCAACACTATTCAATCCGTAATTTTGATAGTCAATGTAAATATTGTTCCACTCTTCCTCTGTACCCGTGTAATATACGTATTCTAAGGCATCGCAGAACTCGAAAGCCCACTGTTCAACCTTTGTCACGTTCTTTGGAATAACGATACTTTCAAGAGCTTCGCAAGACAAAAAGGCTGCATAACTAATAACTGTATTGCAGTCGGGAACAATAAAATGCTTAAGCGATCGACAATATTCGAATGCCTGCTGTTCGATGATAGTATTATTTCCAAGGAAGGTAACGCTTGTTAATGAGGTGCAATATGCAAATGCCCACCTATCAATCGAAGTAACACTTGCAGGAATAATTATACTTTCCAATGAAGCACAATATTGAAAATACACATCGATAACACCTTCTGGAATTATCGCACTAACAATTGAATCACAAGAAGAAAGAGATACACCGGTTACCATATATCCATCGGGAGATATAGCAGGAATGATTACATTGATATCGGTACAAGTGCCAATACCAACGGAGCAAGTTCCGTCATCGTTGTTACTATAACTAAGCCCCTCGCTATAATACTCAGGCCATTTTGTAGCCACACCGTCAACGTAGTGCCAATAGTTTCCAACGTGGGTAGGCTTGGTTTCGGAGTAATAATATTCGGTTGCATTACTGAGATATGCATACTCGGGGTCTATTGCAAGATGATAAAATTCCTCCTCGCTACACTCGAAGAGTATGCTTGTAAGCGAGGTACAATCCTTAAACGCCCAACTATCAATCTGTGTAACACTTGCGGGAATTACGATACTTTCAAGAGCTGTGCATCCGTTAAATACAGATGGTTCAAAATATGTAGTGCCGTTAGTTATTGTAACATCAACAAGGCTTGTACAACCCAAAAATGCAGCCCCTTCCATCATAGTAACGCTACCCGGAATTACAATGTTTTCAAGGGCGGTACAATACTGAAAGGCATATCTGCCGAGC
>JAFTON010000115.1 GCA_017463765.1 Clostridia bacterium
CCTCACGCTCGCAAACGAAGATTTCTGCTCTAAATCAAGCAAGCCCCGAAAGGTGCTTCGCACTAAGAATTCAGCAGTTGATGTCTTTACTATCCACAAAGCCTTGATATTGCTGAATTCTTAATGACTCAGCACCTTTTTATATTTTTATAGTAATTATCAAAGAAAAATGTGATATTTTGCCGTGTTTTTTTGTATTTTTATGAAATGCTCTTTATCATATTTGAGTCGGCAACCTCGATATACAAATTGGGATCAAAGTCGATAAGCAATTCACGGAAGAATTCTGTAATATGCTGCTCGGTGAAGAAATGACCTGCCTCAATAAGATTGATTCCCATTTCTGCAGCCTCCTCCATCACGTTATATCCGATTCTGCCCGAGATATAGGTATCGGCTCCTGCGTCAATAGCAGCCTTAACATATCCTTTACCGTCACCACCAACAACTGCAACGGTACGTACGTCGTTAAAGCCGTCGGCATATCTGATAATATCCGAGCCACAAAGCTGCTTAACCCTATAAGCAAAATCCTGAAGCTCCATAGGCTCCTCAATAGTTCCCACTCTGCCAAGATCACCCTCGCCGAAAGGACGTACGTCATCAATACCGAGCAGGTCGGCAAGACGGTCGTTTACACCACCGACAAGCTTATCGGCACGGGTATGGAAGGAAAATACCGATATTCCACTGCAGACAAGCTTAATCAGCTTTCTCGAAATATGGTTTTCCTCATCAAGAGAGGATATGGGCTTGAAAATAAGAGGATGATGAGAAACAATAAGGTCGAAGCCACGTTCAATTGCATAGTCTACAATCTCCTCGGTAACGTCAAGCGTAACGAGAACACGGTACACCTCGGACGAGCCATCGGCGCAGCACATTATTCCATCGTTATCCCAGGGCTCACGAAGATGCTCGGGAATAACCTCGGCAAATTTTTGATATAACTCTTTAGCGTTCATATTCTTTTCCTTTCAGAGCTAAAGTTTGCTGATATATTCTTTAAGCTGTTCAATAAGCTCGGTATCGGCACTACAATCCATTCCTGCCTCAAGCTTGCCTGATGCGGCACGCTCAAGAGAAGAAAGCTTTGCCTTCAGGTATGCAAGTCTGTACTCTCTGCCACGAAAAGCAGAATCCCGGGAACCTGCAATTGCTTCAAGCCCCGAAATATCCCGACAGTTGCCATCGTAGCACACACTCATGCATACGTAATATTTACCTGCATCAAAGGAATAGCTTTCGGTAACGATCCTGAAGCCGTGGGAGGCAAGATATTCACGAAGCTTCTCCTGCCTTGTCATAGGCTGAAGAATAAGATTAAGACTGCTATCGGCAAGGTGTGGAGCACGATCTATGATCTCAGCAATAAGCTCACCACCCATGCCACATATTGCATAGTCGGTAATTCCCTTCCCCGAAAGAGCTGCTGCACCGTCGGTGAGAATAAAGCTCATCTGCTCCGACCGTCCACGCTCCTCGGCATTACGTCTCGCAGAATCGAGAGGTCCTTCATTAATGTCACAGCAATAGGCGTAACCGATATGACCCGAGTCAAGCAAAAAGAGAGGCAGATACGCATGATCCGTACCAATATCGGCAAAGGTCGCGTTCTGCCTCGTAAGTTCTGCCGCTGAAAGCAGACGCGCGTTTAATGCGCTCTTCATAATTACTTCTTAGCGAGATAGTCGTTGATCTTACGAACAAGCTCGTCTGCGTCGGTACCGTGAACGGCGCAAGCCTCTGCAATCGACTCACCTCTGGAGTGAGGACAACCGAGACAGTGCATACCGATCTCAAAGAAGAACTGTGCAGTATTTACATCAAAATCAAGAATGTCGCCGATAAGGCTATCTTTTGTTACGATCATAATATAAAATCCTTTCATCAGAAAATATTTAGCTTTAACAGTATACCATATCAGAGGAAAAAAATCAACTGTTATTTTATTTAATTTATAGAAAATTATGTAATCCTTTTCTTTTATCAGAAAAAAACTAAACCGTAGCTCTCTGTTTTCGGGCTGCTATGTTGATGCTATTTTATTTATTAACTGTTGTAATTAAAATTATTTTAAACTTTCTATTTACTTTTTCATTCATTTGTGCTAAAATAATTTAGTATGACTAAAAACGTAAGTGAAAGGACAAAAATAATGATAGTTGCCCTTGAAGAAGCAAAAAGAAGGCTGGTCGCCCTCTACGACGTATTAGCTGAGCTTAAGAGTCAGCTCAGAATAGAGGAAACGAAGGAAAGATGTGCCGAGCTTGAAAGAGAGACTATGGTGCAGGATTTCTGGAACGATGCAGAGAAATCGTCTAAGAAGCTGCAGGAGATCAAGCAGCTTAAAGATAAGTACGAAAGCTACGAGGCTCTTGTAGCAAGACTTGATGATACCTTCACCCTCTGTGAAATGGCTATCGAGGCAGATGACGAGGACTCGGTAGATGAGGTTATCTCTGAGACAGAGGCGATCGAACAGGAGGCTGAGAGCAAGCGCATTGAAGTTCTTCTCTCCGGCCCATATGACAAAAACAATGCTATAGTTTCCTTCCATCCCGGTGCAGGTGGTACCGAGGCGCAGGACTGGGCGTCTATGCTCTACCGTATGTACGTCAGATGGGGCGAGAAGCGTGGCTTTAACGTAAAGCTTATCGATTGGCTTGACGGTGACGAGGCAGGACTGAAGTCTGCCACTATTATGATTGAGGGTATGAACGCTTACGGTTATCTCAAGAGTGAGAACGGTGTACACCGTCTGGTGCGTGTTTCTCCCTTCGACTCCTCGGGACGCCGTCACACCTCCTTTTCATCAGTGGAGGTAATGCCCGAGTTTGAGGATGATGATACAATTGTTCTTCGCGACGAGGACCTTGATATTACTGCTCACCGTTCATCAGGTGCAGGTGGTCAGCACATTAACAAAACCGACTCTGCTATCCGTATTGTGCATAAGCCCACAGGTATAGTTGTTGGCTGTCAGACCGAGCGTAGCCAGCTTCAGAACAAAGAGACTGCGCTTAAAATGCTGAAGGCAAAGCTGATGGAGATCAAGCTTCGTGAGAAGCTCGACAGGATAGAGGACATTCAGGGTAACAAAGCAAATATTGAATGGGGCAGCCAGATACGCAGCTATGTATTTATGCCCTACACACTTGTAAAGGATACCCGTACCGGCTTCGAGGATGGTAACATTGACTCGGTTATGGACGGTAATATCGACGGATTTATCAACGCATATCTTAAGCACATCTCGGCGAACGGCGAGGGAAAATAATCCTATATGATTAAAACGGTTGGAGTAAATTCTCCAACCGTTTTTTGTTTTATCTATCAATATGTATAGCTGACTAATTTACATAATACTTCGTTTTCGTTAAGATTGCTTAACTTGATTAAGAATTCCGAACAATAATTTTCGAACATTTCCTCTTTGACGAATGCACATATATGTAATACTTCTAAAAATCCCTTATCATTAATAATTGCTTTGAAGAAAAGTGATTTTTTGTTGAATTCGTTTAGCAAATCCAAAGTTTTTGGCGTTTTTTCAATATGGCTAAATATTGCTAAAAATAACGCAACACCATTGGAATAAGCTCCAAACTCTACGCGCACATCATCGCTCAATTTTGCAATCGACAAATTGTTGGTAACTTTTATTTTTTGGGGATTGCATTCGATTTCAAAATTAAGACTTGACCAATGTTTATTCAAATCCTTTCTAATCAGTTTTTCTACCTTAGAAATGTTGAGCGTCATTTTTTATTCTCCTTTTTATAATTTATTAAGATATATAGCTTAGCAATCTGCGCATTTCGGGGGTCTCAATCTCTCGAGTTAAGGTATCAATTATTTGTGAAAGAAGATGGTCAAATTTTTCTATCTCATCAAAATCTATAAAATCATAATCTAAAGTTAAATCCGACATATCCTCGCTTATATATGCTTTGAAAGGAGCATTGGCATCATTAAATTTATTTACAAGCTTAAGTGTAGAAAGACTTTCTTCTATCTCGCCAAAGTATGCCGAGAAGGAGCAATCTCCATCTGCCCAAATCATAAGAATAATATCAAAATCGCAATCGGGATTAGTGTAACCGGCTTCACCGGAAACCGTCAATCTATCCTCCTCAATCGAATAGTCAAGATTCAAAATACTAAGATTTTGCGCAGCATCTTTTTTTATGAGTTCCATAACTTTTTGAAGATTAAATTTCATTTTGATCTCCTTGTATTTTATAATTATTTCATTTCTATGTTCAGTGTACCACTTTCAACGTAATAGCTATTTTTTAAAATATCAAGAATTCCGTCACTTCGACAGTCAAATTTTAATATTATTTCATAATTAGCTTCCTTAAGTACATTAAGCGGTATTTCGCATTGAATTTTATAATTCTGTCCTGATTCACTTACATATAGCCAATCGCTTTTGCAATGTAAAGTATTACCTGTAAAAACACCTATCTTCGATTGACAAGCTCCGGAAGGAGATTTTACTGTATAATTAACGGTAATTACAGCCTTTGTATATCCAAAATCTTCAAGCAACTCCTCATTTAAAACATTGCAAAAATAACCTGTCAATATTAAAACCTGATTGTCTTCATCAACGGTAGAAGTTTTAGTTATATTAAGCGTTCCTCGGCGAACGTTTATATATTTTTCAACCTTACCGTACAAATCAATGTCAGAAATCAAATCATCAAGAGATAATTTTTCCATCTGATCGTATATGGTTTCGTTGGTTTCGTAATATCCGTCCTCGCTATATATCCAACCTTCGATCATTGCAGAATTGCTATCACTTTCTTTAACGAGAGGCACGAAGGTATATTGGAAGGTTTCGTCGGCGATATCTGCTACAACGATAGCATAAATTTCAACGTTTGCGTAAACTGTATATCTGTAAACACCCGCAGGGCAACTGGGGTCAAGCTCAAATACATCCTCCTCAAGCCTTGTAAAGGTCTCACTTATGGTGTCAGTGAATTTTTTGCTCATACTATAAGAAAGAGATGTTGATGTGGTGCTATCTAAATAGGTCGCAAGTGAAGCGCTTAATCCTGTAGCACTATCCATCATACCTAAATTTCCTTTAATACCGGCAGATAACTTCGTGCTGACAGTCGTAGAAATACAATGCTCCGTAGTAGAGGATAAAACATTCTGTGTAGTAGATGTTGTTTTAAAGGTTAGAGTTCTGTTGCCTATTCCCTCATACAGCACAGTTTTGCCAAATGCAATCGGAACACGCGATACCTCTCCAAGCTTAAAGTAAAAATAATTATACTCACCATCGGTATAGCTCTCTATCGGCTCGTCAACCTTAAACTCAGACATAGTTTTGTAAAGATTGGTCATTACCCTTTTGTAAACCGTTATCGGCTTCTTTTCAGGAGTGGTAGACATATCATTATTACCTGAATTCTGAGACCCGTTATTAGTGTCTGTGTTCTGCGAGCCGTTGTTGTTACTGTTATTTCCGGTGTTTTGAGAGACGTCGTCTTGATTGTTTCCCTCTTCAGTATATGGATTTTCGGGAACGCCAAGCAGCTCGTTACACGAAACGAGCGAAAATGCCATACAAATTAAAATAATTAAGCTTATTATTCTTTTCATTTTATTTCTCCTTATTATTTATCCTACTAAATGTGAGCTTTCGTGTGAACTGGTATAGGTATATCCACAGCAAGCACATCGATTTTTGCTATATCTCGTCTGATGCTCGTACAAGCCCTCGTCAACCTCGTAACCGTCTACCCATCGCTGTGTAGTGGTATGAGTGGTTCCCGTGGTTGTAGATGTCCCCTTATCTAAAGTGTAACCGATTTGACCGTGACCCGTCATATGTATATCCGAGCTTCCACTTGTAGTAGTTTCATAGGTAGTTCTTGACGTAGACCTGTCGGTTACGTAATGACCGTCAACCTTTTTCTTGTGACGTTGTAAGGAAGCTTTTCCGTTCCAAGAAGATATATGTCTATAGCTATCTATATAATGGCATCTTGCGCAAGTATGTTCGCTTACATCCTTATTTACTTCAATCATTCTTATAATAATAAATACAATTATTAAAATCAGCAAATACGTCCAACGAGCATTTGCCAAATTCGGCAGCAACGCAACTTCTAATAGAATCAGTGGACAGGTAAATGCAGCAATCATAAACGTAAGTATAGTATTAATAAAAACTAAGCACGAGGTTGCATTTTTAAGTTTCCATGAATCTATGTATCCACATTCAGGAAAATACTCCCAATCAAACGGGAAATAGCCATATCCTTCATATAAAAGGTAAATAATGTAACCTAAAAATGCCACCGAGCCAACGTTAGATAATATATTTAGCCATTCTTCAGATTTTATTACTAAGCCTATAATTAACTTAAGTAAGAAGTTTGATAGGATCATTGACAATGCTACTATAACTATACCAAACAAAACCTTAAGTGGATAAATAAATGCTCGCCAATCAAATGGTTGTTTATTTATTTTCCTGGGATTGACCTCTCTATTATTTCCAAATCCGGACATTTTGCGATCTATATAAATCGGATCACCGTATATAATACATAATTTATTAAACACGTAAACATATGAAATAGAAAGTATTATCCACAATACGAGAGGCAAAATAAAGGAAGTTAAAAACGTAACGTCATTAGCACCACTGAAAACTTTTAAGGTAATAAATAATCCTGAAACTACAAGAGAATTTACTAATGAAATCGCCATGCTGTATCTTGTCAGAACATACAAGCTGCTGAAAAGAATATGAGCTATAAGCTCGGTTGCAAAAAATGCAAAAATACCAAACCAAGCAAAAGTATTCTGTGAACATGATTGCATAATCTGATTAAGGAGGTAAAAAGCTATAACAAGAATAGAAAATTTATAAATTTTATTGGTTATAGAAATTTTTGATTCATATTTTGCTTGTGGAACAATCTCCGACAGTACAATCACGCCTAAAATAGCTACGATAACACAAATCGATCTTATCTCTGAAAAATAAGACTGTTTCAATCCACTGCATAAGAGAAAAACGTGGAGTGATTGTGTAGAAATAACAAACGTAGTTGTCAATGCCAAGGTCATATTTCCAGTTATTTTATATTTAAGCGCTTGGACAAAATAATATATAACAAGTCCTATTGAAGCAATTAACAATAGAGGTGATGCTAAAAATACAATTAAAAAGACGCCAAAAACGGCTTGCGATAAAAATCCAAAAGATTCTACTCCATACGGCAAGGAATTAAACAAATAACTAGAAAATTCTTTAACAATTCCATCGTTATTCGTAATTAAAATGCCGTACAGGCTGGGAAAATCATCTCCGCTTCCTTTATAAGAAGTAAATATAGAGAATAGAATTAAGCCAAGAAGTGAAATTATGCACACTACAAAACAAAGTACGAATAAGAATTTTCTAAAACCTTTCATATTTTTCTCCTTAATTTGTCTTAATCGAACAAATTATATCACAATTTGAGATAATTGTCAATATCTCGATTTGAGATTTTGTATAATAAATTTAAATAATTATACGGAGTTTTTTATGAGAATTAGAGATTTGAGAGAAGATAATGACATTACACAGAAAAAAATTGCCGAATATTTGCACATAAAACAAAACACATATTCTCAGTATGAAAACGGACAGAGGCAATTACCGATTAGCATATTAATCTCACTTGCAAAATACTATAAAACATCTACCGATTATATTCTTGGTCTTACCGATAATCCAAATCCATACGATTAATCTGTGTAAAATAAAAACAGTCAACCAAAAAGGTTGACTGTTTTTTATATCAATTCAATGATTTCTGAAGGACTATCTACGATCAGTTCAGCGCCTGCGTCAATGAGTTTATCCTTACTGCGGAAGCCGTAGGCTACAGAAATGCAAAAAGCGACTCCTGCATTTTTTGCAGTGAAAACATCCTGCTCTGAATCACCTATATATACTGTTTCTGCCTGAGCTACCTTCATTTCATTTATTATTTCAAGAAGTGCATCAGGACACGGCTTCAGAGGAATTCCCTCTCTACCGCCTCGTACCACATCAAAGCTTTCCGGAAAATATTTGCTAACCGTAGCCTTAACCGCAAAATCGGGCTTATTGGAGAGAACAGCCAGCTTTATTCCCTTTCGTTTTAAAGAAGTAATACATTCTTTTATTCCATCGTATGCCTCGGTAAGGAAAAAGGGGGAAGCGTTATATGCATCATTATAGGTTTTATATATCCCGTCAAAAAGCTTTGTATCGGCATCAACCCTACTGATTGCGCGCTCTATAAGCTTTACCGCACCATCTCCGACAAAGCTAATTGTGTCTGACTCTGAGACAGGTGGCAAATCATAGCTTGACAAAGCAAAATTTAGATAGTGATTTATGGTTTTTATAGTATTAAGAAGTGTGCCGTCCAAATCAAATACGGCACATTTTATTTGCATTTTGTTATGTTCGGTTGTCATTTTACAGTTTTTTTATTATTTCCTCAAGCTTTAAAGCATCAATCTTCTTTTTATTTCCCTTTATTGCAAGGGTCAGATTTTCGGGACGAAAAACAAGTGATGCAACCTCTCTCAGACGCTCGGGAGTGATGGCTGCGTATTTTGCAGATCTTTCCTCTATACTGCTGTAGGAGGAGGAAAGAATATGATTATCATATGCAAAGGTAAAGTTCAGATCTCTTGGGCTGTCATAAAGCATATATGCGTTTGTGACGAAGCCTGCCTTCATCATTTCATCAGGATTTGGAGGTGTGCTCTTTATCTCTCTGAGAAGTTCAATCACGGTTCTCGTTGCATCATATATGGAGCCACCTTTTACCTCAAAGAAGAACACGAAGCTGCCGATATTGTTATATCTCTCACTTGATCCCGAAATGTCATAAAACAATCCACGCTTCTCACTCATCTCAATGAAAAATCTGGAATTATATCCACAGAGCAGCATATCGTAAAGCAAATCTGCCTCTGCCATATCAATAAGCGACATATCCATATCAAAATTAAATCTGAGCATGGTGAAGTCATCATTCTTGATATGAACTCTCTGCTCCCTTCTGCCAAAATTCTTCGTTACGGGGGCGAGATTAACATTTCTTTTTCCCTTTTCGATAGAATACTTTTCTATAAGTGATGACAGCTTCGAAAGATTTTCATCAGAGTAATTTCCGGTTACGTAGAAGAAGATATTTTCGCTTGTCATAACCGATCTGCGATACTCTTCAAGTCGCTTGCCACTGATTTTGCCAACGCTGGCAACAGTGCCGGTAATCATATTTTCAAGAGTTGTGTCAGCGAAAACGATGCTGTTTGCAAAAGAAGGCAGCGAGCCCTTCTCATCGCTCTCGCGAATCTCTGCCTTTATACGATCACGCTCGGTTTTAATTTCATCGCCGGAAAGAATAATCGGTGAGAGAACCTTGACTAAAATCTCTGATGCAATATCGAAATTCTCTGTTGCGCCCGAAACGTAGAACTGCACCATTTCGGTAAAGGTAGAGGCATTGAATTCAATTCCAAGCCTGTCAAGCATTGGATAAAGCCCACCACCCATAATACAGTTTACATTCCTGATCGCAGCATGTTCAAGGAAGTGAGTAATACCCGAGTGAGCCTCATGCATACTTCCGGCGCGAACGTACAGTGATATGAAAAAGCTATGAACGGCAGGATTCTTATAGTCGTAAATAGTTATACCGTTTTTTGTTATTCTGCTCTGTTCCTTATACATTGGTACTACTCCTTTCTGAATTTTTGTATTAATAAAAAGTAGAGATTATGCAGAGATTATTTAGACGTGTTTTACCTATTCCGAGCGTGCAGAACACGAAAAGCGCAAAAAATTACACGTATCTATGAATCGCGAAATCACGCGTGAAAAAGGTGAAAATTTTTCGATGATTTTTGCGTTATGTAAGCGACGGTGTAGTTGCCTACTCCGAGCGAGCAGAACACGAAAAGCGCGAAAAATTACACCTTTTTTAGTTTAGCGAAGGTTGCCATCAGCTTCTTAGTCTGTCCGTTATCAAACTTCACTTCATATAATACATCGCCACCCATGTCACGAGAGGAAAGTATAACACCCTCGCCGAACATATCGTGCCTTACGCGAGTGCCGGGAGTGAATCTGATAATTCCGTACTCTGCAGCCCCTTCCTTCTCACGCTTTTTCGGTGCTATTTCAACTGGTCGGCGCATTTCGCTGAAGCCTGAGGATCTGCCGTAATAGCTGTCACTGCCGTATCCCGATCCACCAGACTTTTGTCCGTCATAGGAATAACTGCCGTAGGCAGGCTTCTCGCGACGACGGGGAGAGTCCTCAAAAACAAGCGATTTCGGCAGCTCGTCCTTAATAAATCTCGAAAGTCTGTTATAGGTCGTCTTACCGTACATCATACGCTCTCTGGCGTGAGTGATATAGAGCATTTCTCTGGCTCTGGTGATAGCAACGTAAGCAAGGCGTCGCTCCTCACTCATCTCATCCTCCTCACCGATATTTTGCTGAGACGGGAAGATGCCATCCTCCATTCCCGCAAGGAATACAACAGGGAATTCAAGTCCCTTCGCAGCGTGAACCGTCATAAGCACAACTGCATCGGCTGTTTCATCATATTTATCCACATCGGCAATAAGCGAGATTTCCTCGAGGAAGCCTGTGGCAGTAGGATCTATCCCCGCAGAATTGCAGCGCGTTTCATACTCAACTGCAGCACTGATAAATTCACCGACGTTTTCGATCTTTCCCTCTCCCTCAAAGCCCTCTGCAGTCAACATTGCCTTGTATCCCGAGTCCTCAAATAGTGCAGTTATCATCTCGGATGGAAGGGTTTTAGCTTCTCTTACTTTTTCTATTATGTCGGAAAAAGCAGAAAGCTTATCTGCGCTTTTTGCAAGGGCTGTATAATTATGAGCGTTTTTTACAACCTCATACATCGACACGCCTTCGGTGATTGCGATTTCCTCAATAGCATCAACGGTTGTAGGTCCGATCTTACGTTTAGGCTCATTAATTATACGTTTAAGCCTAAGGTTATCGAAGGGCGAAACAAGGATAGCAAGATATGCCATCATGTCCTTTACTTCTTTTCGGTCATAGAAGCCCATATCGCCTACTACACGATATGGTACACCACTTTTCGCAAAGCTTGTCTGCAGCGATCTGCCAAGCGCATTTATACGGTAGAGAACGGCATAGTCGGAATATTTCCTGCCATCACGCTTGATGCCGTTGTTAATCCGATCTATGATATATCTGCCCTCATCACTCTGATTCTCTGCCTCGTGAAGAATAATCTTCTCGCCTGCACCCTTTTCACACCACAGACGCTTATCACGTCTGCCGGAATTATGATGAATAACGGCGTTTGCAGCATCAAGTATATTTCCTGTGGAACGGTAGTTCTGCTCCAGCTTTACAACCGTAGCATCGGGATAGGTGCTATCAAAATTAAGAATATTCTCGATCGTTGCACCACGGAATTTGTATATTGACTGATCGTCATCACCAACGACCATTATGTTCCTGTATTTATCGGAGAGGAGCTTGGTAAGCACGAACTGAGCATAGTTTGTATCCTGATACTCGTCTACCAGAACATACTTGAACTTGTTCTGATAATACTCTCTGACCTCACTGTCGGTTTCAAGAAGCTCCACCGTTTTCATAATCAGGTCATCAAAGTCAAAGGCATTATACGCCATAAGCTTTTCCTGATAGAGCCTGTAAATAGCAATAATATCCTTGCTTCTTGGATCGCGGGTAACTTCGATTTCATCCGGTCCCTTCAGCTCGTCCTTTGCCATACTGATAGCATTTGCCACAGCCTTAGGCGCAAGACGCTTCTCGTCAACATTAAGCTCCTTCATGCATTGGGTGATCATACGCTTCTTATCATCGGTATCATAGATTGAGAAGCCCTCACGGTAGCCAAGTCTGTCGCCATAGCGACGGAGAATGCGAAGGCAAACCGAGTGGAAGGTCCCCGACCAGATAGAGCTGGAGACCGACTCATCACAAAATGCCTTAAGAAGTCTGTCTCTGATCTCGCCTGCTGCCTTATTTGTAAAGGTAATGGCAAGTACAGACCAGGGCGCAGGTGGGTTATCTGCAAACTGAGGAAGAATTTCCTCTATCTCCTCCGAGGACATCTCAATAGCATCCTCGAGAATTTCTGCCGCCTCGGGTGTAAGTCCCTCGGGAACGTATTCTGAAAAATAAGCATTGCCGTATTTTATAAGAAAAACAATTCTGTTGACGAGGACGGTTGTTTTTCCACTTCCTGCTCCGGCAAGAACCAGGAGAGGTCCGTTTACAGTAAAGACCGAACGGCATTGCTCGGGATTAAGCCTTGCGCCATAAACCTTATCAAAAAGAGCGCGCTTGGCCTTAAGATATTTTTGTACTGTTTCTTGCATTTTTAGACCGTACTTTCATTAAATTGAACAGTTTTATATATTTCTGATCAGCATGTTCGTATTATTTACTCCGTGTTTCAGGATAAGAAAACATAGCCGATACATTTTGCAAAAGGAAAACGGCTTTTCGCTTAAGAATAAAATACTATAAAAAGTCGTTTTGAAACAAAATTGTGACACCCACAAAACATAGTTTTCCACAAAATGCGTTGTTGACAGTGTGGAGAACTTTTTGTTGAAAAAAGCTAAAAATCCAGCTAATCTGCCCTATTTTTTCAAAAAAACGCGTAGTTTTCCACATTTTTCATTTTACGGTAAAATCCGAAGGAAACCAATCGTTAAAAATACACTTTTCCGTTATTTGATAAAAAGCGCTTCATAATATGACGTTTTATCATTCATTTCAAAGTCTAATTCTGCCGATGTTTTTGTGGTGTTTTGTAGTAGTAAAAATTACGAATATGCTTTAATGCTTCTTATTTTTACCTTTGTTTTTTGATATCGTTTTGGTGCCCTTCGACGAACCGGATTTTTTAGCCACACCCGATGACATCTTATCTGCCTCACGACGAATTCTATCAGCATCCTCGCCGAAGATGCGATCAAACTTCCTGCTTTTCTTTTTACCGAGAGATGCAGTGGTTCTGACGCCGTGAGCACCCTGAGGTGTAGGGCGAGAGCCCTTCTTTCCACCTGAGTGTGAGGTATGACGGGAGGTTTTTTTCTCAGGTACAAATCTGCCACCCGAGAATGATGGGCGAACAAGACAATCTGGGCCGTTACCTATCAGATCCTCTCTGCCTACAAGCCTGAGCGCCTCTCTTACAAGATTAGCGTTTTCGGGCTTGGAATACTGAAGAAGCGCACGCTGAAGCTGCTTTTCGTGATAATCTGTGGTAACGTAGACCGTTTTTCCGTTCATGGGATTGATGCCGGTGTAATACATCACTGTTGAAATCGTGCCGGGGGTTGGATAGAAATCTTGCACCTGCTCGGGCATATATCCCCATTTTTTCAGCCAGGTAGCCATTTCCACAGCATCAGCAAGAGTTGTACCGGGGTGGCTGGACATAAGGTAAGGAACAAGATACTGCTCGAGTCCCACCTCATTACAGAGAGCAAAATACTTTTTCTTGAATTTCTCGTAAACCTCAATCGGAGGCTTACCCATCATCATAAGAGTGTTGTTAGCACAATGCTCGGGCGCAACCTTAAGCTGTCCCGAAACGTGGTGCGAAACGAGCTGACGGAAGAAGCTGTCATCGCTGTCATATATTAGATAGTCAAATCTGATTCCGGATCTGACAAATACCTTTTTAATACCGGGAAGAGCCTCGATCTCACGAAGCATATGGGCATATTCGCTATGATCCACCTTAAGATGCTTGCAGGGGGTGGGAGAAAGACATTTACGGTTTTTGCAAACGCCCATTTCCTTCTGTCTGTCGCAGGATGGATAACGGAAGTTGGCAGTAGGGCCACCAACGTCATGGATATATCCCTTGAAATCCGGAAGTGACGCGATCATCCTTGCTTCCTCAATAACACTCTCCTCACTTCTCGACCGTACCTCTCTTCCCTGATGAAAGGCAAGCGCACAGAAATTGCATGCGCCGAAGCAGCCACGGTTGTGAGTAATAGAAAACTTCACCTCTGTGATTGCCGGAACGCCACCAAGTGCATCATAATCGGGATGATAATCTCTGGCGTAAGGAAGTGCGTAAACTGCATCAAGCTCCTCCCTCTCAAGAGGTGGCATAGGAGGATTCTGCACCAGCATTTTATCTCCGTAATACTCTATAACTGCCTTACCGTTTACCGAGTCGGTGTTTTTATACTGTACCGAAAATGCCTTTGCATATGCAGCCTTATCCGATTTTATAGTATCAAAATCACCAACCAGGGCATAGTCAAAATGAACGTTATCTCCTACCTTGGCAACAAAGACACAGCCACGTACATCACGGATTTTCTTTATAGGTACACCCTTGTCAAGAAGCTTAGCAATTCTCCTGAGAATGTTTTCGCCCATACCGTAGGTAAGAATATCGGCTCGCGAGTCGATCAGAATACTGCGACGAACCCTGTCCTCCCAGTAATCATAGTGAGCAAAGCGTCTGAGCGACGCCTCTAAGCCACCGATGATAATAGGAATATCCCCGTATGCCTCTCGGATACGGTTACAATATACAATAGTTGCCCTGTCGGGACGGAGCCCCATCTTTCCACCGGGTGAATAGTAGTCGTATGAACGGCGTTTTTTCGACACCGTATAATGTGCCACCATAGAGTCGATATTGCCACCCGTAACGAGAAAGCCGAGACGTGGCCTGCCAAATCGTTTAAAATCCTCAGTGCTTTTATAATCGGGCTGCGAAAGAATGGCAACCCTGAAGCCCTCTGCCTCCAGGACACGGGAAATGATTGCAACGCCAAAGGACGGGTGGTCTACGTAAGCATCACCCGTCACGTATACGAAATCGACCTGGGACCAATTTCTCGCTTCGACGTCATCCTGTGTTACAGGAAGAAAATCAAGTCTGTTCTTCATATCAAATAGCAAAGCTGTCGAGATTTACTTCTCTCTGCTCTCCACTCTCCATATCACGAAGCTGAGCAACGCCTGCGTCAACCTCACTGTCACCGATAATAAGGGTATATCTTGCACCCTTCTTATTTGCGTACTTCATCTGTGCCTTAAGGCTCCTGCCTACTACGTCGCACTCTGCGTATTTACCGTCTCTGCGAAGTCGCTCGGTAATCTCAAGACCCTTTATCATCGCCCTCTCACCGAGTGCAGCAATGTAAATAAGAGGCTTCTTTGCCTCAATATTATCAAGACCAAGCTCACGCATTGCAAGTATAAGACGGGTAATACCCATACCGAATCCGATACCCGGAAGCTCAGGACCACCGAGGGAGGAAACCAAACCGTCATAGCGTCCACCACCACAAACGGTAGACTGAGCACCGATACCCTCTGCAATAAATTCGAATACCGTACCTGTGTAATAATCAAGACCTCTTACGATAGAGGAATCAACAACATAATCTATATTCATGGCATCAAGTGCACTCTTAAGCATATTGAAATTGCTCTCGCAGCTCTCGCAAAGGTGATCCACCGTCTTGGGTGCATTCAGAGCGAGCGCATGACAGTCGGGATTCTTGCAGTCCAGAAGTCTGAGGGGATTTTTTTCAAGCCTGGTCTTGCAGGTATCGCAAAGAGTGTCAAGATGAGCATTATAATATTCAACAAGTGCATTTCTGTACTTAGGACGGCAATCCTTGCAGCCTATAGAGTTAACGTGAAGCTTTACGTTAGTAAGTCCGAGTCTCTGAAGCACCGAATTCGCAAGAGCTATGGCAGTAGCATCAGATGCAGGGCTGTGCGAGCCAAACATCTCTGTGCCAAACTGCACAAACTCACGGCTTCTGCCTGCCTGAGGCTTCTCGTGACGGAAGCAGGACATAATGTAATAATACTTAAGAGGCATTGTATCGGAGCATCTGCCGTTTTCGATAAGAGCTCTTACAACCGATGCAGTTCCCTCGGGACGCAGAGAAATGCTTCTGCCCTCATCTCTGTCTGCAAAGGTATACATCTCCTTCTGCACCACGTCGGTGGTATCACCTACACCACGTACGAAAAGCTCGGTGTTCTCGAAGGTGGGAGTTCTGATCTCGCCGTATCCATACTTTTCGGCCTCCTCACGCATTATACCTTCAATATGTCTCCACAGAGGAGTCTCCTCGGGGAGTATGTCCATTGTACCTTTAATCTTCTGAATCATTTTATCTGTTCTCCTGAAATAAATTAATTTTAATTAAGTATCCGAAAGGCAATATTTCGCTTCATCAATCAGACGAAGGATCACTCCTCTTCATGTGCTGCGCGAAGAAGTATATCAAGCCTTTCCTCATCACCGACCCACTCAAGCATGCCGATTACGGCTTCAAAGCCTGTCGCAGCACGGTAGTCGGCTGCAGAGGCATGCTTCGGACGGTTAAGATGTCCCGAATTTGCAGCGCGTCTGTAAACGTCGCGCTCATCCTCAAACAGTAATGGCTCGATTTTACGCATCATCCTTGCCTGCGCCTCGGCTGTAACATATGAAAGTGAAGCTTCGTTCAGCTCGCCTGATTTACATATTCCCTTCTCTACAAGCATCCTTCTAACGTAAAGCGCATGACGCGCGTCACCAAGATAAGCAAGCGCAGCCGTAGTAGGCAATGCAGCACCTATAACTTCCTCGTGCATTTTAGCAATCCTTTCCCCCACACCTATCTTCCTTCGGTGCAAAGAGCATTTTTTCACAAATACATTGTAGCACAAAACTCCTGTAAAATCAATACTAAAATAATATAATATTTTTTAGAATATTTTCATTAAAAATTTTATTTATCTCTTGAAAAAGCATTTTTTGTATGATATAATTAAATAAACTATTGTGCGGCTTGCGCAGACACGGTAAATTTTTCTCTTGTGGAGGGTGAAAACGGTGGTTTTTGATTACGTTAAAAACAATTATTTCAGCCTCAGAGAAGAGATAAGAAATCTCGGTGTAAATGTCGGTCGTGAGATAACCCTCGTTGCCGTAACGAAGAGTGGCAGTGACGAGGAGCTGATCGCTCTGGCAGAGGCAGGGGTTACCGATATTGGTGAAAATCGCCCCGGCGAGCTCAGACGACGTGGAGATCTGCTTTGTAGCTTGGAATACTCACCGAGACTGCATGAGATCGGTAATCTTCAGCGAAATAAGGTCAGGCTTATTATTGAGAGCGTGGATCTTATTCACTCACTTGACAGCATTTCACTGGCAGAAGAGATTGATAAGCAGGCAGATAGGATCGGCAGAACCGTTCCTGTGCTGATTGAAATCAACTCGGGGCGCGAGAGTCAGAAGGGTGGCATACTGCCCGAGGATGCAGAGAGCTTTTATCTGGAGGTAAGTAAGCTTTCGCATATCAGGGTTATGGGGCTTATGACAATGGGCCCAGTGTGCGATGATCCCGAACAGCTCCGTCCGTATTTCCGTGAGACACGGGCGCTTTTCGACAGATTAAACAGATGCTACGGCTTCCCGGATGGTGGAATTCTCTCTATGGGAATGAGTGACAGCTACAGAGTTGCCATAGAGGAAGGCTCTACACTGGTAAGAGTCGGACGCAAGCTTTTTAATAGCAAGAAGTAAAAAAGAAAGGATACCTAAAATGTTTGACGATTTCATGAAAAAGGTAAGAAAAAGACTTGGTGTAGACGATGAAAGCACCGATATTCCTTCATTTCCCACATACGAGGAGGTTGAACCCATGAACACAGAAAAAAACAGCAGCATCAGCAGCGAAGAAGTAAAGAAGCCCGTAACTCCTATCGTAGCTAATACCGGTGACTCCGAGAGCAACATCGAGCTTAAGGTTGTTCATCCCGCATCCTTTGACGAGGTTGGCGAGATTGCTGACTATCTTATCGAGGGCTGCACCGTAGTTCTTAATCTTGAGCTGCTTGATCCCGTACAGACCGTACGTATGCTCGACTTCCTTAACGGTGTTACCTACTCCACCGAGGGAGAGATCAAGAACGTTGCCAAGAATACCTACATTATCACACCTAACAACGTAGATATTTCCGAGGACGACTGATAACGGTAATTTGCCGTTAGATATTTGTGGGAGTGCATACGGTAAGCTTTACAAGCGAGCTTGCACGAAAAGACGCTAATTTTTTCGGTTTTTAGCGTATTCGATTTAGGTTGCTATTGGCTAAGCTGTGAGTTCCCACTTTAATGACTTCAGAGGCTGCTTTATGACGTTGCCCGAGCTTTTTGCCCGGGAGGACGTTGCATGGAAAAACGTCTCGGTGAGCTGCGACGTTATTACGTCCGACTCCGTCAATTAAGGCTGTCGTGAACTTGAATTTACGACAGCCTATGTTTTTATATTAAATGCAAGTGAGATTCAGCCTGAAGCAACGAGTGCTTCAGGGTCGGCTGCTTTTCTCTTGCCCGAAGGAAAAAGATGCAGGAAATTTTTTATATATTTGCAAAAACCGTGTCGATTGCTCTGGACGTGGTTTCTATCGCAATGCTTGTGCGAATGATTCTGTCCTTCTTCACCCCTGATCCTATGGAAAATCGTTTATATATTATCAGTTGCTACGTTACCGAGCCCTTCATTGCGCCCGTACGTGCTATAATGGTACACTTTAACATAGGACAGGATTCACCTATCGACTGGGCATTTTTTGCAACATCAATTTTATTGGGAATAATCGGCAGTATTCTGCCTGTCATTTAGGAGAGTGAAATGACTTTATTTATCAAAAAGAAACCGAAGGATTATATTCTCTATTCGGTTATTATTGTTGTCGGAATAATCCTCGATCAGCTTACTAAATTTTTAGTAACAAAATACATGACACTTTATCAGTCAATTCCACTGATCAAGGGATTTCTACATTTGACCTATACAACCAACGACGGCGCAGCCTTCGGTATGATGGATGATCCAAGCCAAAGATGGATATTCCTCGTTATCTCTTCGGTTGCGATCCTCGCCTTTGGTGTTTACCTCTATCTAGGCCATGCTGAAAACACCTTGTACGGTGTGGCAATCTCTATGGTGGTATCGGGTGGAATTGGAAATATGATCGACCGTCTCGGTATTGGCTTCTACGTTAATCCGAAAACCGGAATGGGCGAGGTTGTTGATTTCATAGATTTCTGTGGTATATGGAATGCAATATTCAACGGTGCAGATTCCTTTGTATGCGTGGGTGCAGGTCTGCTTATTCTTGCGCTGATTCTCGACCTTAAGAAAGAGTATGCTGCTGAAAAGGCAAAGAAGTCTGCTCCGGCTTGTGAAGCACGCGAGGATACCCCCGAGCTTCCTGACGAAAACAACGGCGAAGAATGATTTACACCGTAACAGAAACCGACGTCGGAAAGCGTCTTGATGCCTTCTGTGCCGAGGTTGCAGAGATCACAAGGTCTGCTGCTGCAAGGTTGATTGAGGAAGGACAGATCGTGGTTTCGGGACGCACCGAGCCGAAGAAATATGCAATAAAAAAGGGTGACGTGATTGAGATTACTCTCCCTGAATGCCGTGAGGCAGAGGCTCTGCCCGAGAATATTCCTCTCGACGTGATTTATGAGGATGAATACATTATCGTAATCAATAAGCCTAAGGGCATGGTTGTTCACCCTGCACCGGGTAATTACACCGGAACGCTGGTAAATGCCCTGCTCTATCATTGCCGTGACTCATTGTCAGGCATAGGTGGAGTTATGCGACCCGGAATTGTGCATAGAATTGACAAGGACACCTCGGGACTTCTGGTTGTTGCGAAATGTGACGAAGCACATATTGCGCTGTCAGAGGAGATGAAGCATCACGGGATTGTGCGAGAGTATCGCGCTCTTGTTACCGGTGGCTTCAAGGATGACACCGGTACGGTTAATTACCCTATAGGAAGGCATCCTGTGGATAGAAAAAAACAAGCTGTTATCCTTTCGGGCGATCACACTGCGCGCGAGGCAATAACACACTACCGTGTTCTCGAAAGATTTGGTGGAGTGTCATACCTCTCCCTCCAGCTCGAAACAGGACGAACCCATCAGATAAGAGTACATATGTCCTACACGGGTCATGCCCTGCTGGGTGACGAGGTCTACGCAAAGAGCAAAACCCAGTTTGAAAAAAAGCATCCATCGCTCTTCATGGGACAAGCCCTCCACGCAAAAAAACTGACGCTCACTCACCCAAAAACCAACGAGCGAATGACATTTGAGTGCGAGCTGCCTGAGGAGTTTGAAAAAGCCCTCGAGCTGCTAAGAAAAGAGCAAATTTGAGGTAAAATGTAAATAATAATTAACAAAGCCACTGCAAATGCAGTGGCTTTGTATTTTGCGTTGTGCTTTTACTTTTGAAATTCAAAATCCCTAATTTCGAATTCCGAATTTCAAATTACGAATTCCGAATTTGCGCAAAGCGCACTATTCCTCCGGAACGTAGTTGTAATGAATCGTGGCGTTGGTTAGATTGGAATTGGAAGAACCTATCGAAATTGCTTTCCATTTACTCTCACTGCCGGTGTAGTATACTTCGGTAAGCGAAGAGCAACCGGAGAACGCATAATTACCAATGCTTGTAACGCTATCAGGGATTACTATGCTCGTAAGTCCCGAGCAACCTGAGAACGCATAATTTCCAATGCTTGTAACACCATCTGTAATAATAACAGTCTTCAAGCTTGATGGAACATACTGAGCGTTTACGGAAAAATCATATGCGCCGAAGATATATCCAAAGTGAGTTTTCTCAGTTCCGTTAGGAGTAGAGCCAACGAACGGCAAAGTTATACTTTCAAGCGAAAAGCAATCGAGGAACGCACCACAACTAATGCTTGTAACGCTACTTGGAATCTCAATGCTCGTAAGTCCCGAGCAACCGGAGAACGCACCAGAGCCAATGCTTGTAACACTTTCGGGAATCTCAATGCTCATAAGTCCCGAGCAATCGTAGAACGCATCCTCGCCAATCCTTTTAACGCTACTTGGAATCTCGATATTTGTAAGTCCCGAGCAACCTGAGAACGCAGAATCGCCAATACTTGTAACGCCTTCTGTAATAATAACAGTCTTCAAGCTTGACGGAACAGAACTACCGTTATTATTGCTGCTTGATGCACCGAAGATATATCCAAAGTGAATATCCTCTGTTCCGTTAAGCTCTGCTCCTACGAACGGCAAAGTTATACTTTCAAGAGATGAGCAACCGTTGAACGCACTACGATAGATGCTTGTAACGCTTTCGGGAATAGTAATGCTTGTAAGTCCTGTGCAACCATCGAACGCATTATAGCCGATGCTTGTAACGCTGTTGGGTATTACAATGCTCGTAAGTCCCGAGCAACCGTAGAACGCAGAAAAGCCTATGCTTGTAACACCTTCCGGAATAACAAGATTAGCAACAAGCTCGTTATTAACATATAGATTTGCGCCATCAGATAGCGGATTTGAATCAATGCTACCAAAGTCTATTCCACACCAAGCTGCAAGGTCGTTTATGTATACGTCCTTAAGTTCCGTGCAAAACCAGAACGCAGAATCTCCAATGCTTGTAACACTACTTGGAATCTCAATGCTCGCAAGTTCCGAAGCCGAGAACGCATACTTGCCAATGCTTGTAACGCTACTCGGGATCTCAATACTTGTAAGTGATGAGCAACCTCTGAACGCACAATCACCAATGCTTGTAACACCTTCCGGAATAACAAGATTAGCAACAAGCTCGTTATTAATGTAAAGATTTGCTCCATGCCATAGTGGATTTGAAAAAGAGCTACCAAAGGCTATTTCACACCAAGCTGCAATATCGTTTATGTATACGTCCTTAAGTCCTATGCATTCCAGAAACGCACCCTCACCAATGCGTGTAACGCTACTTGGAATCTCAATGCTCGTAAGGCCCGAG
>JAFTON010000116.1 GCA_017463765.1 Clostridia bacterium
ACAGCAGGTCGATTACGACGTATTTGCAACCTCTTATTATCCCTTCTGGCATGGCACTCTTGAAAACCTCTCATCTCTTATGAACGAGATTTCTGATACGTACGGAAAGAAGGTTATGGTTGCAGAGACTGCATACGTTAATACCACCGAGGATACCGACTTCTACGGAAACAGTGGTACAGATGCAGTAAAGGCATATCCCTTCACCGAGCAGGGACAGGCAAACCATATAAGAGCTCTTACCGATGCTTGCGTTAATAAAATGAATAACTGTATCGGTATTTTCTATTGGGAAGGAACCTGGATTTCTGTTGGTGGAAGCAGCTGGTCTGAGAATTCTGCTATCTGGGAAAAGTACGGCTCCGGTTGGGCAAGCTCATATTCTAAAGAATATGATCCTAAGGATGCAGGACTTTATTACGGTGGCTGTGCAGTAGACAATCAGGCATTCTTTGACAAGGATGGTAAGGCTCGCGAATCACTTAAGGTATTCGGACTTGTAAGAAACGGCAATATTGTAGAAAACAAGCCTGATGCTATCGAGGATGTGCATCTTATTATCGACCTTAACGGTGACATCGTTCTGCCCGATAAGGTAAATGCTATTATGCTTGATGATTCCAAGGTTGCCGTTGACGTAACCTGGGAAGACGTTGATTACGAGGCAATGAAGAACGGTGGCGTTGCCAAGTATGAGATCAAGGGTACTGCTGACGGAATGCCTGCGTACTGTTACATATCTATGGTAGAATATAACTTCCTCACCAACTGGAGCTTTGAGGATGATGCTAATAAGACCGATCAACCTACCGGTTGGGTTGCTACTCCCATCAAGAGCTTTGATGAGCATTACGTTGAGGCGAACGTTAATAACAGCCAGACAGGTTCAAACAACTATCATTTCTGGGGAAGCGGCACCAATAAGGTTGAATTCACTCTTGAGCAAACCGTAAGTGGACTTAAGAGTGGTAAGTATAAGTTTGCTATCTCAACAATGGGTGGTGATGCCGGTGAATATGAGGCATACGCTTACGTTAAGGTGAACGGACAGATCGTAGGAACCTCTGCAGCCACCTTCACCGAGTGGAAGGCGTGGTTCACAACTCAGTTCATTCAGTTTGACTATACTGCAGGAGACAGCGTTGTTGTTGGTATATACGTAAAGTGTGGAGGCAGTGGAAACGGTGCCTGGGGCAACATTGACGACGCTATGCTCAACTCCATTTCGGAATAACATTTTTTCAATAGATTAATTAGCATTTACATATTTGCGACGTGATGTTTGCGTGAGATTTTTTATCTGAACAGAATGCTCATAATTGCGTCTCGTCGCAACAAAACTAATTAAAAAAGTAAACCCAACTTTACATTTTATGGTAAAAAGACATGGAAAACAGATTTGTTGTTAATATTATCCACCGTCCAGAACTATCTCCGGAATATGCAGAAAAAGCTCTTGGGAGCGCGGAGGGCGTGCGTGACGAATCGCTTGATATTTTTAAATTTCAGCAGGACTCTGCCCACAAATACGGCCTTAAGACCACAATACAGATAACCTATGCATCGCTCTTCTCTGACGTTATTGTTGAAATGGCTAAGGAGCATCATGAAAGATACGGTGATGAAATAGGTCTTTCGCTTCTCGGTCTGCCTTGCCCCGAGTTTAAAGCAAAGTATAAAACCGAGGATTTCTGCATCTGGATGTTTGACGAGGACACGAAAAGAGAGATTGTCGACGATTGCTTCGGTAAATTCTACGAAAAATTCGGGTTTTATCCCGAATCTACAGGCAGCTATTTCCTTGATGCATATACAATTAATTACATTAAAGAAAAGTATCCAAGCGTAAAATGCGCTGTTGCTACCTGCTGGGAGGAAGGGCCGAAAGCGTTCCATACATGTAATAACTCCTGGTACACCTTTATGGATGGTGGTCCCTGGAATCCCTGGATTCCCTCGAAAATAAATTCACACTGTCCTGCATCAGACGCAGACGATGATTCGGGAATCGTTGCAATTCCTCATCTTTCGCGAGACCTGATGGCTTGCTTTGACGGAAACGGTTCTAATTTCGGTACACATCCACAGAACGTTCTCCGTGGAATGATTTATTACGGGGACGTGGGTGAGTGGGAATATCCTTACCTTTACAATCTTATCGACCAGTACCGTCATCTTGCAAAGTATAATGACGGCTATAGCTACAATATGATGTTTGTTGGTCCCGGTTGGCTTAATAAAATGGGCAGATGGGAGGCTCCGTATGAGCTTCTGGCAAAGTCCTATGACGATGCTATGAAATATTACGGTGGTCTTAAGAGCGAAGGTAAGCTTACCGATATGACTATGAGCGAGTTTGCCGACTTCTACCGTTCCTGTCACAAGGACTATAAGCGTGGTGAATGTGCGCTGTGGAAGGATATTCTGTACGGCAGTCGCAAGGAGTATTTCTGGTACGCAGACCCGACTATGAGAACCTGCTTTGATTTTAATCAGGGTGGCGCTATGATAGATCTTCGTCCATATGTGGCGAGAATTCCACAGAAAACGGGTATCGATACCGAAAACGTGTATGATGCTTCATATCCCTATCTTATTCAGATTAACTATCGCGCAGGATATTTTACTCACTATGCCGGAGCAGGAACTATAAAATCCTGTAAGGTCAGTGCGAGAGGAAGGAGTGCCGATCTCTGTCTTACCAGAACTATGGCAAGGTATGAGAAAACCGACGGTGGAATCAGACTTATCACCGATCCCGTGACTCTCGAGCTCGGTGGCTTGGAGGTTGTAGTTCAGTCGGTGTTTACTATTCCTGAGGGAGAGGGTAAAATAATTACCGAGCGAAATATCCTTAATGATCTTGGTGGCGAGGAGGTTACCTTCACCGAGTATTTCACAGGTGGCTTCGGTACTACAGAATATCAATCAGATATGACCGGCATTTCTCTTGGCGTTGACGGTGATGAGATGCAGTTCTCCTATCACGGACGCAGGATTACAAAAGAAAATGCAAAAGAAGCATACGTCAGAATTCCCGACGTCTATACGCTTGTATCTATGGGTGGCGACGGTGTGTGCGCTACAGTGGAGGAGGGAATAGCCTTTTCTCCTATATATCATCTTGAGGTAAGCAAAACCGTAACGGAAGGAGGAGTGAAAACATGGCTCAGTCTACAAAAGGCAAACTGAATTTCCGTTGTCCCTCCTGCTTTATGAGGGATATTGATATCGATATGTTTTACGACGGCGAAGCAAAGGAGTATTATTGTCTCCGTTGCAGCTTCAGTGGCAGCGAGGAGGACGTTCTCCGTCTTAACGAAATGGCGAGATATCGCTACCGTGCAATGAAGAAGCGTGTTGTAGATTTCGGAGAGGATAACGAGCCACCTGTATTCAAGGATCACCGAGGTGGCGAGCAATGATTCTCGGAATTGACGTTTCTACTTATCTTGAGGAGCTTCAGCACGGTGCGAAATACTATCGCGAGGGAAGCCTTATTGATCCACTTGACGCTTTTCTTGCAAACGGTGTTGACTGCATGCGTATTCGTGTGTGGAATGATCCGAAGAGCTCTGACGGCGCCCCATACCTTGCAGGCAACTGCGATATAGATAACTACGTTAAGCTCGGTAAGCTTGCAAAATCAAAGGGATACAGCCTGCTTTTAGATTTTCATTACAGTGATTTCTGGGCAGATCCGGGTAAGCAGATGATCCCGAAGGCTTGGCTTGGTTACAGTCTTGAGAAAATGGTTGAGGCACTGTATTCCTTCACGAAGGAATGTCTTGAAATTGCTGTGAGAGAGGGGGTTGCTCCCAAGCTTATTCAGGTAGGAAATGAAATTACCAACGGAATGCTTTGGCCTGTTGGCAAGCTCGAGATTGACGGAAAAAGATGTAATTACGATAGCTTTTGCCGTCTTGTAGATGCCGGTTGCCGTGCCTGCCGTGAGGTAGTGCCGGAGGCTAAAATCATACTTCACCTTGAACGCAGTAACGATAAGGTGGTTTATCAGGAGTTCTTTACCGAGATGGAGAAGGCTGATATTGATTACGATATAATCGGTGCCTCCTATTATCCATATTGGCACGGTACACCTGAAGAGATGCTTGATAATCTTGACGCCTGTCGCCACTTTGGCAAGGAGCTGATGATAATGGAGCTTGGCTACGGATTTACCGACAAGGGATATATTCTTGACGGAGAGGAAAAAAGACTTGTAATCGATGCCGAAAGATCGAATATTCCCGGCTTTACAGACAAGTTTCCTATCAGTCCCGAGGGTCAGGCAATGTTCATAAAACACCTGCTTTCCATGGCGCGCGAAAGAGATATCGACGGTATCTTTTATTGGGAACCGCTCTGGCTTCCCGGCGAGGGAATTTGTTGGGCAAGCGAGGCAGGTCAGGCATATATTCATGAGGAGGGAAAATCCACCTCAAACGAATGGGCGAATCAGTGCCTGTTTGATTACAAAGGCGAAATGCTCCCCGCCTTTGATGAATTCAGGAAATAAACATTAAAATAACAATCACCTTGTCATATTGTTCGAAAAGTGGCAGGGTGATTTGTGCATTCTGCCGATTTTAAATAGGACAGCAACAATACTTATTGACAAAAATATATATAAGTGTTATAATTTTTGTGCGCGAAAATGCGAAAAATATTTTTTATTAAAGGAGGATTTACTCTAATGAAAATGAGTAAGATCTTATCTCTCGTTCTCGCTTTGGTTATGCTGCTCTCCTGCTTCGTAGGATGTTTTGGTGGAACCGGCGACGGCGAAAATAACGGTGGTGAAACTGGTGGAGAACACGAGTATTCCGACCTTAACGGCACTTATGATATTAAGATGTTCGTATCCGAGCTTACCGGTGTTGATGAGCAGTTCCAGGCTCAGATCGATGCTTTCGAGAAGAAGTATCCCGGTATCGTAATCAACGCTACTATCACCGGACTTACCGAGGCTGACGCAGGCTCTATGGTAGTTCAGGACGTTGTTTCTGCTCCCGATATCTATTGCTTCGCACAGGACCAGCTTGCTCGTCTTGTTCAGGCTAACGCTCTTGCAAAGCCTATTCCTCAGGTTAAGAATGAGGTTAATAGCTCTCACGACGCAGGCTCTGTTTCTGCAGCTTCCATCGAGGGTGAGATGTATGCTTATCCCCTTACAGCAGATAACGGCTACTATATGTACTATGATACCAGCATTATTACCGATACCGAAAGCCTTGAGCAGATCATAGCTGACGTTGAGGCATACAATGCTGCTCATCCCAAGGAAAAGAAGTACATTCGTTTTGCTCTTAATAACGCTTGGTACACTGCATCCTTCTTCTTCGCTACAGGCTGTAAGTCCGAGTGGGTTGTTGACGGCAACGGTCAGTTCACCGGTGTTAACGATAACTGGAACTCCGACGCAGGTCTTGTTGCAATGAAGGGTATGACTAAGCTTGCTCAGGCTGACTGCTACAGACCCGAGATCGATACCTTCTCCGATGCAGCTGTTGTAATCACAGGTACTTGGGCTACCAACGCAGCTAAGGATCATTTCGGTGAAAATCTCGGTGCTACCGACCTTCCTTCCTTCACTGTTGACGGACAGAGCTACCACCTCGGCTCCTTCACAGGCTACAAGTTCATGGGTGTTAAGCCTCAGACCGATTCTAAGAAAGCTGCTGTTCTTTCTCTTCTTGCTGCATATCTTACCAGCGAAGAGTGCCAGATGCAGAGATTTGAGAAGTTCGGTTGGGGTCCCTCTAACGTAAGCGCACAGGCAAAGGATGAGGTTAAGAATGACGAATCCCTTCTTGCTCTTGCACTTCAGGGCGCACACGGTATTCCTCAGACCCAGATTCACGGTGACTGGTGGACTACTGCAAAGGTTCTCGGCGACAACGCAAAGGACTACTCCACTGACGAGGAGCTCAGAGCATGTCTTGAAGCATATGAATATGCGCTTCAGGGTCTTCTTAATAAATAATCTTTATCAGATTTAAGGCTTGGGTGAGCCGTCGGGCTCACCCAACTCTGCAAAGGCATTGTTAGCCGACATACAAGGGTACGGATGCCTTGTGTTTCGACCAACAATGCCTTTTACGAATAAAAGGAGCTATATAAACTCGGTTTATATTTTGTTTTATGAAGAAATTAAACGACTTAGAGTATCTGAAGCTAAGTAAGTTTAAGGCCTTTCTTTACAACGTCAAGCTGTTTTTCTGTTCGATTCCCGGCTGGTTTGTAAAGCTTGGTCTTAGCATCTGGGCTTTGATTAAAAACTGCGCCTTCGTCATCAGAGACGAATTTGCAGATATCGGAAGGACCTTTATCAAGGGTAACTGGGCTGTGAAGCTTTCCTTCCTTATTTTCGGTTTAGGCAATCTTTATTACGGCCAGATAATGAGAGGTATTCTCTTCCTGCTCTTTGAGATAGCCTTTATCGTGTATATGTTTATCATTCCCGACGGTGGCTTGCACGATATTAAGCTTGCCCATTTGTTCCAGAACGGCAAGACAATTGGTGATAAGGCCGGTGGATACGGCGTAGACCCTAACGATAAGTACGGTGCTGAAATCTGGCTTGAGGGAGATGAGTCCACAAGAGTTCTTCTTTGGGCACTGATTGCCGTTATCTTTATTATAGCATTTATCTACACCTGGAGACTTCAGGTAAAGCAGTGCCGTATCTGTATGGATATCACTGCCAGTGGTAAAAAAATCAAGAGTGGTAAGGATGATCTTAAGTCACTTCTCGACGATCAGTTCCATAAGACCCTTCTCACTCCCTCCATTATCGGTATTACTGCGTTTACCATTATTCCTACCGTCTTCATGATGATAATTGCTTTTACCAACTTTGATGCAGCTCACGACGGATACGGTACACTGTATTCCTGGGTAGGCTTTGAGAATTTCAAGGAGCTTACCAACTTCGGTCAAGGTGGTATGGGTGCTGCATTCAGCAGTATACTCGGTTGGAATCTTATTTGGGCGGTGTTCGCAACCTTCTCTAACTATTTCCTCGGCATGATGGTTGCTATCATGATCAACAAGAAGGGAATTAAGATCAAGAAATTCTGGAGAACGGTATTGGTTATGACTATCGCCATTCCTCAGTTCGTTTCTCTTCTTTACGTATCAAAGCTCTTTGCTGCCGACGGTATTCTCGGACGACTCTTCCTTAACTGGAATCTTATTCCTCAGAGCATGCTTGACGCATATCAGAGAGGCTTCTGGGAGAATCCCACTACGGCGAAGATCCTTCTTATAGTCATCAATATCTGGATTGGTATTCCTTACGTTATGCTTATGGCAACCGGTATTCTTATGAATATTCCACAAGACCTTTACGAGTCTGCCCGTGTTGACGGTGCAAGTGGAGTTCAGCAGTTCACCAAGATAACCCTGCCTTATATGCTCTTCGTAACGGGTCCCTATCTTCTTACCAGCTTTGTAGGTAACCTTAACAACTTTAACGTTATCTATCTGTTGTCGGGTGGTGGTCCTCCCAACACATCTATTTCCTATGCAGGTGGCGTTGACATCGGACACACAGATCTTCTTATCACATGGCTATTCAAGATGACTGCCGAGAGTGCATCCAGCCAGTATTATATGGCATCGGTCATTGGTATTCTGATGTTCCTTGTGGTATCGATTCTTTCGCTTATAGTTTATAACGTAATTCCGTCTACTAAAAACGAGGAGGACTTTGGCTGATGAAAAACGAAAAAAGCACAATAAAGAAATCCTCCATTGGAGCAAAGACAAGCAGAACTGTTGCAAACACCATTATATACATAGTTCTTGTTGTTATGACGGTGGTCTGGATGTTCCCCTTTTTCGGTATAGTTCTTGAGTCCTTTGAGGTTGGAACTAAGGCGATGGACTCTAATCTGTGGCCTATAGAGTTCGGTTTTGATAACTATATCAGACTGTTTACCGAAACCAAATTCCTTAAGTGGTTCGGAAATACCGCTTTTATGGGAGTTTTTACTGCGCTCTTCCAGACCTTCTTCATCCTTTCTATGTCCTATACTCTTTCAAGACTTAGATTCAAGGGCAGAAAGGGACTTATGAATATGATGCTCATTATGGGTATGTTCCCCGGATTCCTTACCCTGATACTTATTAAAAAGGTGTTCTGGGACCTGGGTCTTACCGATGATATGGCTCCGGTAGGACTTATTATAGTTTACTGTGCGTCAAGTGGTATGGGTTACTATGTTTCCAAGGGCTTCTTTGATACGATTTCAAAGAGTCTTGATGAGGCAGCGAGAGTTGACGGTGCGACCCGTTGGCAGGTATTCTATAAGGTTATTATGCCTCTTTCCAAGCCCATCGTAATCTATACCATACTCATGGGCTTTATGGCTCCCTGGGGTGACTTTATGATGGCAAAGTATATTATTAACGGTGACCCTAACGGTATGAACGTTGCAGTTATGATGCAGACCTGGCTTTCCAAGAACCTGCTTAACGACAACTATACTATGTTCTGTGCTGCTGCCGTGATAGTAGCAGTTCCCGTTACGGCAGTATTCCTTGCACTGCAGAAATACTATGTTGAGGGTGTTACCGGTGGAGCAGTAAAGGGATAAGGAGATAATTATAATGGCAAGTGTAAAATTAACTAATGTAAAAAAAATATATGGCAAGAATACTCTTGCAGTTGATAACTTCAACCTTGATATTGCTGATAAGGAGTTTATTGTTTTCGTAGGTCCTTCGGGATGTGGAAAGTCTACCACTCTCCGTATGATCGCCGGACTCGAGGACATCTCCGGTGGTACGGTTGAGATCGATGGCGTTGTTGTAAACGATCTTCAGCCCCGTGACAGAGATATCGCAATGGTATTCCAGAACTACGCGCTTTATCCTCATCTTTCGGTGTTCGAGAATATGGCATTCAGCCTTCGACTTAAGAAGGTTCCTCAGGATGAGGTTTATAAAAGAGTGACAGAGGCTGCTGAGATCCTCGGAATTACCGAGTATCTTACAAGAAAGCCCAGGGCTCTTTCGGGTGGTCAGCGTCAGAGAGTTGCGATCGGACGCGCGATGGTTCGTGATTCCAAGGTGTTCCTTATGGACGAGCCGCTTTCTAACCTTGATGCCAAGCTTCGTAATCAGATGAGAGCAGAGATCATTCTCCTTCGTAAGAAGATTGATACCACCTTTATCTACGTTACTCACGATCAGACCGAGGCTATGACTCTCGGCGACCGTATCGTTATTATGAAGGACGGTCTTATTCAGCAGGTGGGAACTCCCACAGAGGTGTTCGATATGCCTTGTAATCTCTTCGTTGCAGAGTTTATCGGTGCTCCTAAGATGAATACCTTCAAGACAGAGTTGCTTCTGGAGAATGGCAAATATTACGTGACGCCTTTCGGTGCTAAGATCGAGGTCACCGGTGATAAGGCGAAGGGCCTTGCTGAAAAGAGAGTCGGTACAAGAGAGATTGTTCTCGGCGTTCGTCCTGAGCATTTCGTGCTTTCCAAACAGGGGGATCCTTGCGCCATTTCCTGCCAGATTCTTGTAAATGAGATGATGGGTAGCGAGCTTCACCTTCACGTTCTTGTCGGTGATAATGAAAAGATTATTGTTCGTATTCCTACCGTATCTCTTACAGACGAGCAGCGCAGATCGCTCGTTCAGGGTACTACGATCTACGTTACGTTTGAGGGTAAGGTTATGCATTTCTTCGATGAAGAAAGTCAGACCAATCTTCTTGTTTAATAATCAGCGTTTCCGGGTCGGACGTCTCGCGCGTCCGACTCGACTATTATTGAATAAAAATCATTAAAAAGAAAGGTATTTATTATGCTTAAAACAAAAAATAAAGCATCATCGGGTGGGCTCACTTTAAAGCATAAATTTGGCTACGGCTTAGGTGATGCCGGTGGATGCATGACCTTTGCGCTGATGGATGGAATATTCGGAATGTACTGTACAGATGCGTTGGGAATTGATCCTACCATATTCGGTATATTACTTCTCATCTGGAATATCTGGGACTTTGTAAACGACCCTATTATGGGTGCGTTGATGGATAAGTCCTTTGCAAAGAGTCAGAATCCCAACGGCAAGTTCCGTCCCTGGCTTCTCAGGAGTGCTCCACTGGTTTGCGTTACCTTTATTGCACTCTTCATCGTTCCTTCCTTCTTCCAGGGAATAGGCCTTGTTTGCGTTCTCTTTGCCTGCAAGATTCTCTATGAGGGCAGCTATACCATGTTCAATATTCCTATGGGATCGCTTCTCTCTGCAATGGCAGACAGCGATCACGAGCGTGCCTCTCTTTCATCTGCACGTGGAATCGGCTCGGGAGTAGGAAATATGTTCCCTATTGCAATTGTAACTCTTATAGTAAACTCCTACGGTAATACAAGTCCTGTTGGTTATGCAATCGGCGCATCGATATTTGCTGTTGTTGGCTTTGTTTTATGCCTTGGCCACTATGCATTTACCGAGGAACGCTTTAAGAATACCACTGCAGATCCCGAGGCGCAGAACGTTAAGATGACCGACATACTCCACGTATTCAGGGTAAACCGTCCCTTCCTTGCACTCTGCCTTCACGGATTATTCTTCTGTATGGTGCAGGCTCTCGGAAATACCTTCAACTTCTACTTATACGAGCACGTGTACGGTGGTCTCGATCTTGCAACGCAGGGTATGATCGTTTCGATGCCAATTATGCTTATCACATATATCTTTGGCCCGAAGATTGCAAAGAAGCTCGGTCTCGTTAAGTTTATAAGATACGCTCTTATTGTGGGCTCCGTGATTCACGTTCTTCTCTTCGCAGCTCACGCCATAGTGTACGTAAATCCATACGTTCATATGATTATCAGCAACTTTGCACTCGGACTTGCTTCAATGTCGGTATATATGCAGTGGGGTCTTGTAGGCGAGGCTATTGACTACAATGAGATGATCACAGGAAAGCGTACCGAGGGCTCGATTTACGGAACCTTCAATCTTTTCAGACGTATCGGAAAAACCTTCAGTGCATCTCTCGGCATGTTCATGCTTTCCTGGTTCGGATATAACGGAAAGCTTGAGGTGCAGGCTGATATTACGGTGTTTGGTATCAAGCTTCTCTCTGTGCTTCTTCCCGGTCTGCTCATTCTCGGTTCGTGGATCGCCTTCAAGTACGTATGGAATATGACAGACGCAACACGTTCCCAGCTTGCTGAATTCAAGGCTGCACAGAAGGTTCCTGTAACAGATGAGGTTGCTGAGGCATAATAGCCGATCTTTATACCGTCTGCAAAGAGACGGTAAAATCAATCAATAAGGTATCATTATGGAAAAGATTATTAAAATCCCATGTGGTGAAATCAAAGGTACGGACTGCCGTCTTGACGGTGTAATAGCATTTAAAGGCATACGTTATGCTACTGCAGGACGCTGGGAGTATCCTACACAGGTGACAGAGTGGGAGGGCATTTATGATGCTACCTCCTACGGTAATTGCTGCTATCAGCCACGTTCCTTCTATAACGAAGAAGAAAACCTGAAGAAAATCTTTTATCACAACGAATTCCGTAAGGGTGAAAGCTATAATTACAGCGAGGACTGCCTGTTTCTCAACGTTTGGGTACCTGAGGATGCAACGCCACAGAGCAAACTGCCGGTTATTGTTTATATTCACGGTGGTGGATATACCGGTGGCTGTGGACATGAGAAGCATTTTGACGATCCCATCTGGCCTACGAGGGGCGTGATTGCCGTCACCATTAATTACAGACTCGGTCCTCTTGGATTTTTCTGTCTACCCGAGCTTACCGAGGAGGCAGGTCACTGCGGCAACTACGGTCTGTTTGATCAGCTTGTGGCTATTAAATGGGTACGGGATAACGTGGCTGCCTTCGGTGGTGATAAAGATAGGATTACAATAATGGGTCAGAGTGCCGGCGCGATGAGCGTTCAGCAGCTTTGCACCAGTCCACTTACCGACGGTATGTTTTGTGGTGCAGTTATGTCAAGTGGCTGTGGTATGGGCAGCATGCTTATGTCAACTCCCGAAAAGGTATATCCTTTCTGGAGCGAGGTTATGAAACGACTCGGATGTCTTAACCTTGAGCAGCTTCGCAAGATACCCCCCGAAAGACTTTTTGCTGAATGGCAGAAGGCGAAGGGTGAGGTTAAGGGAGGTGTAATGTCTACCTGTCCCGTTAAAGACGGTTGCTTTGTGGTCGAAGGAAGCTTGCCAAAGCAGATGCCCTATATTATAGGTTCAAACAGTCATGATATGGCACCCACCATACTTTATTCTCTTGGTAAAAAGTGGGGTAAGGGAAGTCTTGACAAACGCTATATTTATCACTTCGACCGTATGCTTCCTGGAGATAAAAACGGTGCCTGGCACAGTGCAGACCTTTGGTATTGGTTCGGAACCTTGCCAAGATGTTGGCGTCCGATGGAGCAGAAAGATTATGATTTATCGTCACGAATGACAACTTATCTTTGCAATTTTGCGAAAAACGGTGACCCAAACGGTGAAAACCAACCGGAATGGACAACGCAAAAGGAAAGCAAAAAGGTTATGTGCTTTGGAGAAGAGCGCACAGGCATGCGCAATCCCTCCGTGGCAAGACTTGTTGGAATTATGCTTACAAACAAATCGGTTGGAGAATAGTTGGTATAATTACGTATATTGCTTGTAATACGCATTGTTTTTATTGTTATTTGAGGCTGTCGAATCATATTTTCGACAGCCTCTTTTCGTTTTTTATCCTTTTGTTGATTTTCTTGTTGCAAAACTGCCAATTAACTGATATAATATAACTAAAAACACAGTTAAAGGAGAAGATAAATGCGTAAAAACTTTGGTGCTAAAACCTGGCTTTATCCTATGCCCGTACTTATTGTCGGCAGCTATGATGAAAACGGTGTTCCTGATGCAATGAATGCTGCCTGGGGTGGAATATACGATACTAATCTTGTAATGGTATGTCTTGCAGACGACCATAAGACTACCGATAACATCAGGAAGAGTGGAGCTTTTACTCTGAGCTTTGCAACTGCTTCTACCGTTATTCCTTGCGACTACGTTGGAATAGTATCTGCCAATGATATTCCCGATAAGCTTGAGAGAGCTGGGCTTCACACTGCCAAATCATCTTTCGTTAATGCTCCCCTGATAGACGAGCTTCCCATGGCTGTCGAGTGTAAGCTTCTTAAATTCAACGAGGACGGAATCTGTATCGGAGAGATTGTAAACGTATCCTGCGATGATAGTATTCTTGATGAAAAGGGAATGGTTGACGCAGGAAAGCTTGATCCTATTATCTATGACAGCGTTAGCCACGCATACTGGAGCTTTGGCGATAAGGTGGGACAGGCGTTCTCCGATGGCAAGAAGATTAAGTAAGAGAAGGTTTGTGATATGTATATTAACGTTGTAACCGTCATTTGTCTTGCGTTTTTGATTATTGAGACGCTGTATCTTGCAGGAAACATTATTTTCAAGAAGCGCAAGCAGCAGATAGCTTTTGTACGAAGCTTTAAAAAAGGCAAATTTGCAGTTATTTATCTTACGGCAATTCCACTTTATCTAATAGGTCATCTGTATACCGGAACGGCTCCTGCGAATGCGTTTTTCCTGGCAATACATAAAATTATCAATCTTGTGGTGCTTAAATATGACGTATCCAGTATTGAAGCCTTGATGCTGGCAAATGAGCTGTATAAGAATACGGTTTATTTTTGCTTTATTCTTGTAGGTGTCAATGCCATTCTGTTTACTCTGTCTCTTACAATTCAGCACATCTGGTGTGGAATACAGGGCATTATGTCTGTTATTACCAGTAAGCCCAAGCTGTATCTGTTCGGCAATAATGATCAGAACGTAGCGATTTATCTCTCGGATAAGGGGAAAAGAAACAAGACTATCATAGATGATATTTCGGATGAGGACTGTGAAAAGCTCTATATGGAAAAGGTTTCTTTCGTATCCACCCCTTCACCCGATCTGCATCTGAAGGGACTTTTGCAGTTTGCAAAGAGAATTAACCGAGAGCATACCTTCATCATCAATACAGGGGATGAAGAAAAGAATATTATGCTCTGCACAGCTATTATAGACGAGCTTTCCGAAGCTTCGGATGAAGTGAAAAAACGTCTTTTCCTAAAGCTTAAGGTTTACGTTTTCGGAGATCCCAGATACCAGGCAATTTACGAGGATATTATCTCAAGTGGCTTTGGATGCATCCATTACGTTAATAAGTATCAGAAGATGGCAGTTGATTTTATAGACCGTTATCCTCTTGCTCTGTTTATGAACGAGAAGCAGATGGACTATGAAAAGTCTCTTGTGAGAGATGGTGTGGATATCAACGTTGCCCTGATCGGCTTTGGACAGACTAACCAGCAGGTATTTCTTACCTCTGTGGCAAACAATCAGTTTCTGACAGCAGGAGAAGGAGACCCTGTTCTTAAGCCGGTGAAGTATTCTATTTTTGATAAGGACCCGGCAGAAAACAACAAGAATCTTAACCACAGCTATTATCGTTTCAAGCATGAATGCCACGAATCCAAGAGCATTGTGATTGATGATTATCTTCCTATGCCCACACTTCCTGCAGAAGAGGAATATTTCCTTCTTGACATAAACAATAAGGATTTTTATAACAAGATCAGGAATATTGTAATGAGAAATCCGGATGACGCTAACTTTATCGTTATTGCATTCGGTACCGATCTTGAAAATCTTGATATGGCACAGAAGCTTGTTGAAAAGCGCAAGGAATGGAATCTTGACAATCTTATTATCTTTGTCAAGGTAAGGGTATGGCACAAGGAGCAGACGCTGCTTGAGGAGAAAGGCTGTTACTTTATCGGTAATGAGAATGACAGTGTTTACGATATTGAAAAGATAGTCGGTGATAAGCTGTTCAAGATGGCGAAGATGCGTAACGAAACTTACGATCTTGAGTATAACATAACCCACAACGCCGGACTTGTAATAGACAAGGCATATTTATCGAATCAAAGCAATTCGGCTAACGAGAATTGGTATAAGGAAAAATCCCAGATGGAGAGGGATTCGAGCCTGTTCGGCTGTCTCAGTCTCCGTTCCAAGCTGAATATGATGAATCTGGACTACTGCCCCGTAGATCAGGAAAACAGCCCTCCCGGTCTTACCGAAGAGGAATATATAGATATATACGCTCCGGATGATAGACCTGTATCGGCAGGCTATAGCTTCCGTGCGAACGAAAAGGAAATACTTCAATACGATCTTGATTTCAAGAATTCTCGCCGTAGAAATATGGCTATCCAGGAGCATCAGCGTTGGAATTCCTTTATGATAAGCAGAGGAATTATTCCATCCACAAAGGATCAGATTCTGAACGAAATGGTATATGATAATAAAAAGAAAAAGTATAAGCATTCAAACGGTAAGAACTATGCAGTTCGCCGTCACGGAAATCTTACCACCTTCGACGGTCTTGTTGAGTTCAGACAAATGATTGCAAATCGTGATAAGGCATCCGAGCTTGAAGCTGATGTTATCAAGTACGATTATCAGATACTGGACGATGCATACTGGCTACTCTCAAAGAACGATTTCAAGATTATTCACAAGAGAGATCACGTTTGATAAAAAACGGTTTAGCTTCCCCGATGTGAGTCGGGGAAGCTTTTTAATAAAAATATCGGACATACTCAACGCATGGCTTTTCGGGAGACGTCCGATTTTTTAAGGCAAGAAGCTCTGATAAAACAAAACCTCCTGCAACAGAAAGCATCCATTGCAAGAGGTGTGTAACTTTAGTTGTTATTGTCTATGAACTGCGCAAGAGTAATCTTGCCTTCGTTAAGCTCAGAAAGCTGATCATTGTATTTATCAACCGTAAAGCAAGAGATAGAAACCATATACTTAAGGGCTTCCTCCCCGAGCAGGCTCTCTCTGAAGCTGGATGTCAATCTGAACATGATATGACCGCTTTCAATATCCAAATCAAAGCTGCCGTCTGCAAGCATATAATTGATTATGCAGGTAGCAACAGCGCCTTCAACTATCTTATCTCTGTTCATCTGGAAGGGAAGGAGAGAAATAATTCTTATAAGCTGTCTGTCGGCATCTACTATAACAAGGAAGTTCATGGGGATATCATCGCCACCAACGCCGAACATGATTTTGAGCTCATCCTCGAATTTCTTGTAATGCCAACCTATATTATCCAGACAGGTGCAAAGGGTATCGTAAGCTTCTCTGGCATAAATTAACTTCTTCTGATCTTCCATTTTTTAGCCCTCCTTGCTGAATGCGATAAATTCCTCAAGCGATATCTCATGCTTGAAGAGTCTGTCGAATTTATCATTATAATTATCTATTGTTCCACAGGAAATGAATACCATATATTCAAACATATCTTTACCGATAAGACTCTCTCTGATGCTGGAGGTCAATCTGAAAAGAATCTGTCCTGAACCAAGGTTGTAGTCAAAGTTACCGTCAACCATGCTGTAGTTCGCTGAGCATACTGCAATCGCTGCCATTATTCTGTCCTCCTCCGGAACCTCCAAGGGAAGCTGGGAGTAGAGCGAAACGAGCTGCTTGTCGGGATCAACCTGAACTTTGATCGGAATCGGAAGATCATCACCTGCTGCGCCTGTATAGATGGTGAGATCATTTTCATCCTTTTCATAGTTCCACTTGTGGGAATCAAGCATTTCGCAAAGTGATGCGAAAGCGATTCTTGCCTGTTTCATTTCTCTTTCGTCTGCCATTTGACTATATCTCCTTTTAATTTAAAGTTTTAGTTCATAAATCCGATTTTGACCTTCTTATCAGGAGTTGCGAAGCAGAATTCCTTATCGGCAACAGAGCGATCAAAATCATTTTTGGTGAGAGTGATTGTTTCAACCTTTTCGAGCTGACATCTCATGGAAGCCTTAGCCCAGGTTCTTTCAAACAGGTTACGTACGAATCTTGCGTTGCTGAATTCCTTGGAATCGAGAATTTCATCGGGAATACTCATGAAGTAATCCTTCGCTGCGTGAAGCAGGTCTTCTTCATACTCAAACTGACTTCCGATCATGGATACAAATATATCGTAAAGCTGTTCTCTTGTGAAGTTGGGGAACTCGATCATATAGGGCATTCTGCTGGCGAGACCTGCATTACCGTCCATAAGAGTTTCCATTTCATCAGTATAGCCTGCCATGATGACAACAAGATCGCTACGATGGTTCTCCATCTCGGCAATAAGGGTATCAAGCGCCTCTCTGCCATAGTCGCGCCCACTGTCATCTCCACGGTAGAGAGAATATGCCTCATCGATAAACAGAACCGAGCCGTATGCATCTCTGCAGATGGTAGCCGTCTTGGGAGCAGTTTCACCGATATAACGTCCACAGAAGTCTCTTCCGGCATATTCAAAGAAGTTTCCTACTCTGAGAATGCCTCTTTCCTTAAGGATTTTACCTACAACTCTTGCTACGGTTGTCTTACCTGTACCGGGATTACCAACGAATCTCATATGTATACAGGGCATCTTGACGTTGGGGCTGTTTCTTGCAAATTCAATCTGTGCCACGATTTCGTCGATCTTTGCTTTGAAGGCATCGCCACCAACCATTCGGTCGAGCAGCTCGTATCCTGAAAGATTAGCATCGGAAAATCTGCCACATACGTCGGATACGTCCTCGTAGGTTATATTGGTGTCATCCTTGCCGAGACGTACGTTTGAGATATGCTTCTTATAAAGAAGCTCTTTGACTACCTTCTTTACTGTGTTAATACCGTAGAACTTACCGTCCCTTTTTTCCTCTGAAATACGATTATGGAAGCCCTCCCAAGCTTCGTCGGACATAGTAAAGCCATACTTCTTAAGCTCTATGCCGGCACAAGCCTTAAGCTCCTCCTGACTGAAGGGAGGGAAGGAGATGGTGCGTATGAACAACAGGTCGTTAAGCGAAGCGCTAAGCTGGCTGAGAACTTCCTTTACAACAAATGGAACACGGAAGATAATGATGTAACGTGACATATTCTTTGAAAGCTCGATAAGGAACTTCTTGAATTCACGCTCATCGGTTTTGCTCATCCAATCACTGATGTCAATACAAAGGATTCTTATTCCTCTTCCACGTGCATATCTGATACTGTTGAGTACGCTATCGAAGGGATCCTCGTGACTGCTCGTACGAGGAGCAAGAGTGGTTTCGATAATATCCTCAACGTTTGAAATGTTATCAATTTTAAGCGACTTAAGCAGATCGCCGAGGTACGACAGATAGGTGCTAAGACCACAGCCGTCATTGATTGAGAATAAATAAGCCTGATAGGAAAGAATATCAAAGGTCTTATTCTTGGCGATCTGGGGAGCAATATCTGCGATCTCCTTAGCTAAAGCCTTAAACTCCTCTGCACCAACCAACTCATTGATTTTTTCAAGACATTTTTCGGTTCCGGATACGCTATCGCTATCTGATTCTTCTTTATCTTCTACCTTCTCTCCCATTTTAACGAGAGTTTCTCTGGATTCATCACGCTCTTCTTCCTCAGAGGATTCTGACTCCTCAGGCTCACCCTGGAGCTTGATAGAAAGAACTTTATTTGCATCCTCTATAGAATACTGTGATGTGAAGATATCCTTAATTTTAGCTACGATCTCATCGGGGGCACTTTCCTCATCGTTAATGCTAAGAATGATTCCGGTCAAACCGGTATCTTCAATAGTAATTTTACTTCCAAGCTGCTCACTGATGTTTTGAGCGAGAAAATCCACAGGAAGAACCTCATCCTCGCGATGCCTGAGCACCCAGGAGCCTGCAAGCTTAATAATCAGCTTCATAATTCCGTACCTTTCATAAAATAATTTTACTTCAATTTACATTATACCATTATTTTAAACAAAATGCAACAACTAATATAAAATATTTTCACGGCTTATTAAACTTATGTTAATAAAAATAAGGGGCTGAGTCATTAAGAATTCAGCAATATCAAGGCTTTGAGGATAGTAAAGACATCAACTGCTGAATTCTTAGTGCGAAGCACCTTTCGGGGCTTGCTTGATTTAGAGCAGAAATCTTCGTTTGCGAGCGTGAGGCGT
>JAFTON010000003.1 GCA_017463765.1 Clostridia bacterium
AGGAAGAAATTGCAGCGCTTGGACACACCGAGGAAGTAGTTCCCGGTAAGGCAGCAACCTGTACCGAAACAGGTCTTAAGGACGGTAAGAAGTGCTCCGTATGTGGCGAGACACTTGTAGCACAGGAGGAAATTGCAGCGCTTGGTCATGCCGAGGAAGTAGTTCCCGGTAAGGCAGCAACCTGTACCGAAACAGGTCTTAAGGACGGTAAGAAGTGCTCCGTATGTGGCGAGACACTTGTAGCACAGGAAGAAATTCCCGCGCTCGGTCACACCGAGGAAATAGTTCCCGGTAAGGATGCAACCTGTGTCGAAAACGGTATTACAGACGGAAAGAGATGCTCGGTTTGTGGCGAGACCCTTCTTGCTCAGGAGAGTATCAACGCTCTTGGACACAAGGACGAAGACGGTGACTTCAAGTGTGACATTTGTGAAGCAGAGCTTTGCACCGATCACATAGAGGGAGAAGCAAAGGAAGAAAACAGAGTTGAGGCAACCTGTACAGCTGAAGGTTCCTACGATCTCGTAGTTAAGTGCTCGGTTTGCGGCGATGAGCTTAGCAGAGAGCACAAGGTTATTTCCAAGCTTCCTCATACCGAGGAGGTAGTTCCCGGTTATGCAGCAACCTGTACCGAAACAGGTCTTAAGGACGGTAAGAAGTGCTCGGTATGTGGCGAAACACTCGTAGCACAGGAAGAAATCCCTGCGCTCGGTCATACCGAGGAAGTAGTCCCCGGTAAGGCAGCAACCTGTACCGAAACAGGTCTTAAGGACGGTAAGAAGTGCTCGGTATGTGGCGAAACACTTGTAGCACAGGAAGAAATTCCCACGCTCGGTCACGCTTACGGTGAAGCATCTTACGTATGGTCTGATGACAATTCTGTTTGCACAGCGACTAAGATTTGTGCAAACGATCCTTCTCACGTTGTAACAGAGAACGCAACCGTAATTTCTGTTAAGGTTCAGGCATCTGCCGAGAAGGTTATTTATACATATAACGTAGAATTTGCTGACAGCGACTTTGCTGCACAGTCTAAGATTGTTGAAGGCGCGATCAGTATCGAAAATAAAATTGCAACAGTAAATGCTCCTGCAATCGCAGGCAGAGTTGCATCTCACGACTACGTGAAGTTCAGCTTCCATAACGCAGAGGCAATTCACGAGTTCACCATTTACTATTCCGAGATCGACGTTTGGGACGGTACTTCCGTAAGCGAGAGACTTTCGGGCTCCGGTACTTTGGAGGATCCTTACCTCATTCAGTCGGGTGCAGATCTTGCATATCTTAAGAGCGTTGTTGATGCTGCTGAATCTTACACCGAGAATATCTTTGCCGGTGTTTACTTCAAGATGACAAAGTCTATTGACCTTGGCGGCAGACACTTTATGATCGGTTACCACACCGCATGGAATAAGTATGATGGCTTCGCAGGTATCTTTGACGGTAACAACTGTACCATCAGAGGTCTTAACATTAAGCCCGAAAGCGGCACAGCGGCTCTCTTTGCTTGCGTAAAGAAGGGTGGCGAGGTTAAGAATCTCAGCCTTTACGGTCAGGTTAGTGGTACTGCAAACGTAGCTTCTGCAGTAGGCTATCTTCTTGGCACTATTGATAACATTACAAACTACGCGGCTATTAACGGCACATCCACATTGGGTGGCGTTGTTGCAAATGCTGAAAATAAGAGTAGTATTGTGAATGGCTGTGTAAACTATGCTGACATTACCGGTACAAGCTACATTGTTGGCGGTATCACCGGCTCCGGCGGACACATTATTACAAACTGTTCAAACTGGGGCAACGTTGTTGCGGGCAGCGAGTCCGTAGGCGGTATTACAGGTACTACAAAGGATACAGGCTATATCTCCGGCTGTGCAAACTACGGTGACGTAACGGTGACAGTTGCAAATGTTGGTATGATCGGCGGTATTGCAGGTAAGGCTGTGAAGCCTATTTCCGATTGTGTAAACTACGGTACTATCACCGGTGTTAACACCACGGGCGGTATTGCTGGTAGCTCCACAAAAGATATTACAAACTGCCATAACTACGGCACAGTAAACGGTACAAGCTGGCTTATCGGCGGTATCGTAGGTGCTACCGATGCAAATATCAGCGACTGTACAAACTACGGCACTATCACAAGCACAGGCGACTGTGTAGGTGGTATTGCAGGCTCCTCCAAGGCTACTATTTCCGGCTGTACCAATTACGGCACAGTTAAGGGTATCGGAAGAAGTGCAGGTATTGCATATTATTCCAACGGCACTATTGAAAACTGTATCAACAACGGCGACGTGATCGGTGGCTGGGACCTTGGCGGTATTCTTGCTTGGGTAGGCGACGGTCAGTCTGCTACTATTAAGAATTGTACCAACAACGGCAACGTTACAGGTACTTGGAACAACGGAGGTATCTTCGGTCTTGCACACGATAACGCAGGCACAGTTACCATCACCGGTTGTACTAACAACGGTAAGATCAACTCCTACACCGGCGGTCAGATCACTATCGCGGTTAAGGCTGTGATTACCGATTGCACCGAGAGCGGCTCTTACGTGGTTCTCCACGAGCTTGCTCACGTTGAAGCAAAGGCTCCCACCTGCACCGAGGCAGGTAACGTTGAGCACGATCATTGCTCTGTATGCGGAAAGAACTATGACGCAGAGGGCAATGAGCTTGAATCCGTTGAGGTTAAAGCGCTCGGTCATACCGAGGAGGTTGTTCCCGGTTATGCGGCAACCTGTACCGAGGACGGTCTTACCGACGGTAAGAAGTGCTCTGTTTGCGGCGAAATTCTCGTAGCTCAGGAAGTAATTCCTGCAGGTCATAAGGATGAAGATGGCGACTTGAAGTGTGACGCATGTGGCACAACTCTTTGCGACCACGTTACCGAAACCGTTAAGGAGAATGAAAAGGCTCCCACCTGCACCGATGCAGGCTCTTACGATAGCGTTGTAAAGTGTACCGTATGTGGCACAGAAATCAGCAGAGAGACTGTTACCGTTGATTCACTCGGCCACGCTTACGAAATAGCTTATGTATGGGCAGATGATAATTCTTCTTGCACCGTAAACGCTGTTTGTGCAAATGATGCTTCTCACGTTATCAATGAGACAGCAACAGTTTCCAGCATTCTTCTTAACGTATCTGCAACTAAGGTTACGTATACCTACAACGCAGTATTCGCTTCTGAGGACCTTGAGGCTCAGACCAAGGTTATAGAGGCCGACGTTACACTTGCTAACAATATTGCAACCATCAACGCTCCTGCTATCGCAGGCAGAGTTGCATCTCACGACTACGTGAAGTTCGGCTTCCACGATGCAGCCGCAACCTATGAGTTCACTATTTACTACTCCGAAATCGACGTTTGGGACGGCAGTGTTGCAACAGAGTTCGCAGGCGGTTCGGGTACGGAGAATGATCCTTACATTATCAAGACAGGCGCACAGCTTGCATATCTTGCAAAGCTTGGTATGGACGGCACATCTGCAAAGGATTCGGTTTACGGCACAGGCATTTACTACAAGCTTGGCGCAAGCCTTGATTTGAGTGGCCATCAGTGGACTCCTATCGCAATGTACGATAAGGGTTACTCCTGGACATACTTCGATGGTAACTTCGATGGTGCAAACCATAAGATCATTTTCAACATCAGCACTACAAGCTACGGCTACGGTCTGTTCGCAGGCCTTGGTAAGACCTCTGTCGTTAAGAACCTTACACTCTACGGTAGCGTTCAGACTGCACACAGAGCAGGTGCTCTTACCTACATCACTCAGGACGGCGCTCATATCGAGAACGTTGTTAACTATGCAACTGTAAACTGCACAGCATCAGGTGGATACGTTGGTGGTCTTGTTGGTTCTCTCAGTGGTGCTAATACTGTTATGACAAACTGTGTAAACTACGGAGCAATTACCAGTGCAGGTAAGCAGACAGGCGGTCTTACCGGTACTACTCCCTCTGTAAATGTAAGCAATTGCGTAAACTTTGGTAATGTTTCTTGCTCCGTGGGAACAGTAGGCGGTATCTCCGGTACTACCACAACTGCTGTACTTACCGGTTGCTATAACTATGGTACAATTAGTGGTTTGGGTACTATTGGAGGTATCGTTGGTAACGTTACAACCTCTACTAAGATCAACAATTCCGTAAACTACGGTACGATAGACAGCACCTCTTACAATTCCGGCGGTATTGGTGGTTACATGGGTGAAGGCAGTTCTATTGACGGTTGTACTAACTACGGTGCAGTATCGGCTACCAAGTCTAATACCGGTGGTATCATCGGTCAGAACAAGGGCGCTGTTTCCAACTGTGAAAACTACGGTAATATTACAGGAGTGGAAGGCTATACTAACGGTATTGCAGGTGCATCAAGTGGAACTGTTGAAAACTGCACAGATCACACGGCAGAGTAATCTACAAGCATAGTCTGTTTAATATTTACTAAACGAAAACTGCAAGCGGGGGCATTTCGCCCCCACTTGCGCCACAATATTCATCTTAAGAAGAGGTGAAAAATGATGAAAACAAGATTAATATGTATATTTTTGTTACTCATTTTTACGTTTTCCTTAGCTTCGTGCCATCTGTTCGATCAGATCTGGCAAGGCGATAACAATGATAACAAAAACGATCAGGGCTCCGAAGGTACGGACGGTAAAGATCCCGATGACAATAAAGAACCCCCTGTAACAGGAAGTGAGAATATCATTAACGTTTATTTGATAGCCGGTCAGTCCAATGCAGTTGGATACGGAAAGGACACCGGAAACGAAATCAGAAAATCCGATTCCAGATTCATCGATGGATTTGAAAACGTTCTTTATTACGGCTCTCAGGAGCGTTGGAACGGAAAGAACCTTGGCATAGGCTTTTCGCCCTTGACGCTTGGAATGGGCGTTGCTGCTGATAGCTCCGGTGCAGAGATAGGTATTGCCAGTGCTATCGCAGATAACGGTGAGATGAACGCGATTATCAAGTGCGCTTGGGGCGCAACTCATCTTTATCCCGATGCAAATTACGATATTTCCTTGAAGCAGGGAACTTGGACATCTCCTTCTTATATTAAAGATAACCAGGTTGACCTGTCTAAAAATCCTCTTATCGGTAATATGTACAATCGATTTGAGGAAACGGCAATTGACGGTCTTCAGCTTTTGATTGAGGACGGATATACACCCGTTATCAAGGGTGTTTGGTGGATGCAGGGCGAGGCAGAAATGTTCACTCTTGAAATGGCATCCAAATATAGAGACTTGTTCAAGGCTCTTATTTCCGATACGAGAAATATGCTCAGCCGAACAACAGGCTACGATTGTTCATACGTTCCCTTCGTTTGCGGCCTTCCCAAGTGGAATTCCAATAACAGCGCGCCTCCCCCATATCAGAACTACGTGAGAACTGCTATGATGACGGTTGCTGAGGAGGTCGATAACGTTAATTACGTTGACTGTATGCCTCTTAACCAGCACGATGATTGGCATTTTGATGCTGCCGGACAGAAGTACCTTGGAGAAAAGTTCGTTGAGAAGATCAAAGAATTTGAAGAATCTGACGAAGCCTTCTTTGAGGAGAAGGTAAGCATCGAAAATGATATCAAGCTTCTGGTAAGCGAGAGAGGAATGGAGTTCAGAGCCAATCTCTCAAGCTACAACAGCGAAAATAAGAATCAGTACGGATTTATCGTAGTCCCTACTGCTAAGCTTGATGATAATAACATTTGTGGTGATTATATCGTTAAACTTGATGAACTTGACATAACGTATCAGAATCTTTTGGCTGAGGTTAAGCTTGAAAAGATTGATGATCAGTATTCGGATATTTATTTCACCTGCAAAATTGCAGATATTACGTATGAGGAGCTTAATACCTCCTATACTGCTATTGCATACGTGAAGAATGAGTACGGAACATATTCCTATTCCTCAAGATTTGTAGCTGACAGCATTGCAAGACTTGCAAGCGAGGAGCTTTATAGCGCTATAGATAATCTTCAGGAAATTCAGCAAATCGTTAATCTCGGCATCAATTCTGCCAACGGCGTAGCAGAGGACAGCGAGCCCGAATTTGATATTATTGTAGATGATTCTGTAAATCTCAGCTTCTCCGAAGCTGTGACAGAGCACAAGCTACAGGTAAGCACATCGGCAGACGTTAACTATTTCATAAGATATACATCCGATAATCCCGAAATCGTTTCGGTTGATGATAACGGTGTGTTGAAGGCTCATCAGATCGGTAGCACCTTTATTCTTGTTGATTGCGCAGGAATAACCAAGAGAATAAACGTTACCGTAAACGCATACGGCAGCAACGGTATCACTCTTGACGGTGTCGTTTCTGATGGCGAGTACGTGGGTGACGTTATCGCCGCAAGCAATGCAAACATATCTGCAGAGGTTGTAGGTATGGTTAAAAACGGCAATCTCTATATTGCCTACAAGGTAGTTCACGGTGAATGGAGTCCCCTCAACAGCAGTTGGTGGCAGAACGATAACGTTGAGTTCAGACTTAACGGTGAGTCTTATACCGTAGTTTTCTATGAGGGTGAGCCCACCTATTCAAACAACATTTCTTACGGTATTTCCAAGACCGAGGAAATGGACGGTAAGTTTGTTACAACCGTTGAGGTTTGTGTTGAAAACGTTCCTGCGCTTAATCAGATCATGATTTGTGCTAACGGAAGTAATTTCGGTTGGCTTGCTATCGTTCATCATAACGTTTGTAACACAGGCTTCGTAGGCGAGAGTGGTATTCAGGTGGCTAAGCCTCTGGACATTGGTGACGGACTTGTGCTTGACGGTAATTTTGATGAGAGTATTTATACCGATAGCGTTAAGGCAAATGTAATTAAGGCAAACGGTAACGGCGCGAGCGTTGAAATCATAGGAACTCTGACCGATAAGGGAATTGTGTTCGGTGTTAAGATAGATCACGCTAAATCTCCTTACGTTACGGTTGTAAATAACGGCGACTGGTTCACATATATGAACATTGAGTTCCACTTCAATGGCAAGGGTGGAGAGAGCGATCAGTTTATGTTCTTTGCTAACAATCGTCAGAAGGTTGTAGGCAATTGCTTCTCTTACTCCAAGGTGGTTCAGAACGGCAGCAGCTATACTTCTGCGATTGAGATATTTATTCCCTATGAATCTATAGGTGCTGAGGCAGGCGTTGAGTCTGTTGTATTCACGGCACGTGGTTGGTTCGAGAGTGGCTGGTGCGATCTTCTGAACAGCTCTTGGAACGCTACTCATAAGGTAACTGCTGACGGATTATCCAAGATCTGATTATGAGAGGGAGCATTATGAAAATCAGGAATTTAGTCGTTTTACTGATTATCGTTCTCTCGATTTTATGCTCTTGCAGTCACACTCACGCATTTTCCGATACTTACGTTAACGATGAAAGCGGACACTGGCACGTGTGCAAATGCGGTGAGAAGAATGACTTCGGAGAACATATTTTTGACAATGGAACGGTAACCGTTTTTCCCACTACCGAAAGAGAGGGAATTAAGACCTACGTTTGTACTGTATGTCAGTATAAGAAAAACGAGTCTGTTGAAAAGCTTACCGTTGAGCACGTTCACGATTTCAAGGTGGAGTTCAGCGATGAGTATTCCCACGATATTCTTTGCGTCTGTGGAGAAAGAATAGAAGGAAAACACAATTGGGATGAGGGTACCGTAACCACCCCTCAGAGTGAAGTTGAAACCGGTATCATAACCTTTACATGTAACGATTGCGGACGCAAGTCCACACAGAACATACCCAGCAACAGAGAAAACGGATTGTCATTTTCTCAGCACGAGCATTACAGACTGTCCGATAAACTCCACGCAACTCCCCTGACTATTGAGGCTGAGATATACGTTGATCCCTCAATAACAGGCAGAGCAGGTGCTGTGTTCAGCAATTACTACGGAATCAGAGAGGACTTGCACTTTGAGATTCACGAGAACGGTATTCCCAGATTCTATTATTCTGACGTTTCGGGCAACGTAAGAGATTTAAGATTTAATAACGTTGACGTTAGAACGGGTGATTGGGCGCACATCGCCGTTACCTTTGACTTTGAGCAGAGAATTATCAGCTTCTACCTTAACGGTGAGATCGCTCAGATTGTAACCTGCGAGTATGATCTTGCTCCCGATATCACAAGATATCAGTTCGTTCTCGGTGGCGATAACAGAAGTAATAACGGAAACTTTTTCAATGGACTGATTCGTTCTCTTTCGGCATATTCCGATATCAGAACCGAAAAGGAAATTGCGCACTCTGCACAGTACGGCACAAATCTCTATGCAGACGACCTCATTGTTTCCTACCTTCTGAATGAGAACAGCGGTGGAAAGGATATTCACGACCTGTCCGGAAACGGATATGTTATTCAGCAGGAATGGCTTGACACAAACGAGGTTGAGCTTGATTATTCTTATTCCTTCGCAGTAGTGGGCGATACTCAGTGGCTTTCAAGATATAAGCCGGGAGAAATGGAAGTTCTTTACGATTGGCTTGTTGCCAACAAGGATGATAAGAAGATCGCTCACGTATTCGGACTCGGTGATATTACCGATGCATGGAATACCGCAGACAAGGAAAATGAATGGATAAGAGCTTACAGGTATATTTCAAAGCTTGACGGTGTAATTCCTTATTCGCTTGTTCGCGGAAACCATGACGAGAGCAAGTATTTCCTTAAGTATTTTGCAAATGAAGCTTATATGAGTCAGTTTGACGGCTTTATGGTTGAAGGTGACATCAGAAACTCATACAGAAGCTTTACTGTCGGTTCTACCGATTATCTTTTCTTGACTTTGGATTACGGTGCAAGTGATGAGATTCTCGAATGGGCAAACGAAATCGTTGCATCTTATCCCAATCACAGAGTAATTGTTACCACTCACGCATACCACGGATATGATGGCGAACGCCTCAATCCCGATAACGTATCGAATAGCGGTAACATTACTCCTAACACCGACGTTGACTACAGCGTTGGTGACAACGGTGGCAGAAACTACAATGACGGAAAAAAGATTTGGGAAAAGTTCGTTTCCCGTCATCCCAACATCTTCCTCGTTTTGAGTGGTCACACTCCTATGGAGGACATATTCGTTCTTCAGTCTGAGGGTATTCACGGCAATATCGTAACTCAGATGCTTGTCGATCCTCAGTGGATGGATCCTCAGAAGGGCGGTGTAGGAATGGTATGTATGCTATACTTCTCCGAGGACGGAACCCAGATGGAAGTTGAGTGGATATCCACCGAAACAGGTAAGTATTACAAGGAGCAGAATCAGTTTGTTCTTGACTTTACGGAGTGCTTAAAGGGTACTGCGCATAATTTCTCCGACCTTTATGATGAAACTAATCATTATAAGAAGTGTGAGTGTGGATATGTTCATAACGTAACGCCTCACGTTTATGACGGTGGTGTTATAAATGCCGAAGGACTTGTTGAATATACCTGCTCCTGTGGCTATAAGAAGCTTACGTCTACTACGGATGATCCTACAGCGCTTGAGCTTCAGGCATTGCTTGATAAGTACTACAATAACGGCAGATATTTCAGAGGTACAGCAACAGACGGTGTAAACACGGTAACCTTCTTTGACGGTGACAAATTCTGGACTACGGATATAAATGATTATGAGAACGTGGACGGCTATCTGACACTCTTCGATCTCGTAATGGGTAAGTGGGGAGATCTCAGACTCGATCTTGGCTGGAACTGCCACGACGGTGTTTACTCCTCTGCAAATCAGGATACCGTTAAAGGTATCAGAGCATTCGCTCTTTCAATTAAGAACGTTGAATCCTCTGACGTTACCAGAGTAACTATTGAGGAGGACGGCTCCTTGCTTGTCATCAAGCTTTGGGAGAACGATACTGTAGTAATTCAGACATCGGTAGGACTTTATGCAACCGTTACTCTCGTAAACCATAGTGGTGAGACACTCGGTGTAGAATACGTAGCATCCAATGCTGACGGCTTATGTTTGTTCACTGCTCCTGAATTCTCCGGACTTACAGCTGAATATGAATACGCTATGATCAGCGTTAAGCACGATGAGCTTGAGAAAACGGTTTACTACTCCGAAATCGACGTTTGGGATGGCGCAAGCGTAAGCGAGAGCCTCTTGGGTTCGGGTACGGAGGAAGATCCCTACCTCATCCAGAGCGCTGCTGACCTTGCATATATCGCAAAGGTAGTTAACGATGCAGAAGCCAATGCCACTAACTTCAAGGGCAAGTATTTCAAGATGACTAAATCCATCGACCTTGGCGGTAAGGCGCTTATGATCGGCTCCTTCTCGGCAAGCAAGGCGTTCCACGGATATTTCGATGGAAATCACTGCGCTATCAAGGGAATTAACGGAACTCAGTCCCTCTTTGGAATGCTTAAGGACGGATACATAAAGAATTTGAGCGTTTACGGTAAGGTTACGACAACCGAAAAGAAGGGTGTTGCAGGTCTTGTATCCTATATCTCGGGTTCCACGGTTGAAAACGTAACCAACTATGTAGACGTTACGGGTGTTCAGCAGGTAGCAGGTGTGGTAGGATGGCTTGAAAACGGCGCAACCTCCAGCATCATCGGATGCGTAAACTACGGTACCGTAAAAGCAACCAGCTATCAGATCGGTGGTATTGCAGGCTTTGCCAAGGGCAATATAAGCGGATGCGTGAACTTTGGTGACGTATCCAGTTCGGACAGCGGTTACGTTGGTGGTATTGGTGGCGCTGCGAAGGATGCGAAGGGCTCTCGATCTGATTGCGTTAACTACGGTAACGTTAGCGGAACCGACTACGTTGGTGGCGTTTTCGGTCAGATCACCTCGAACACAACCGATTGCTACAGCTACGGAAGAGCTACCTCAGGTGGCAAAAACGTAGGTGAGGTTGTCGGCAGTGGCGCATCCTACCTGGTATACGCAGAATAATTATTGATCAAGACGCAAGAAGGAGCGTTTTGCTCCTTCTTGCAAAACAGTCTTTGCAAAAAGACTGATAATTAAAAAGATTTTATATTACTTATTTTAATTCCTTAGAAGCTGTTGGCAAATAAACGGCCAATGTAATGATTTTACTTCAAGCATCGGGTACGGATGTCTGAGGCTGAGGACTCTTACTCGGTTTGAGCTTGATTCTGTCACGCTTTTTGTCTTGAATAAGATCTAATAATGAAAGGAACTTTTATGAAAACCAAAATTTTAGTTTTATTACTGATTTTTGTTCTTTCGGTTTTATGCTCCTGCGGTCACTCACACAAGTTTTCTTCGACCTATTCAACCGATGAAAACAGTCACTGGCACGAGTGTAAGTGTGGTGAGAAGGCTGACCTTGGCGAGCATATCTTTGACGAGGGAACGGTAACGGTATTCCCCACTACCGAAAGGGAAGGCATAAAGACCTATACCTGTACGGTATGTCAGTACAAGAAAAACGAAACTATTGAAAAGCTTTCTCCGGATCACACTCATACTTTTGATACTCTTAAGTACGACGCTACGAATCACTGGTATGAATGTATCTGCGGTGAAAAGAATGATGTTGCAGAGCACTCCTGGGACGACGGTAAGATCACCATTCATCCCAGCATTGACAGCGTAGGCGAGAAGCTTTACACCTGTACGGTTTGTCGCTTTGAAAAAAACGAGCAGCTTGAACAGCTCGATCCCGATCACACTCATTCCTTCGTTATCAACGGAAGTGATGAGGTCGATCACTGGCTTGAGTGTATTTGCGGTAAGAAGGAGCAGAGCTCCGCGCACACATGGAACGCTGGAGTTGTTACAATTCCCGCTACCGAGCTTGAGACAGGTGTTACGACATACGAGTGTACGGAATGTGGACGCAAGGCGACCAAGAACATTCCGTCAGAAGTAGATAACGGACTGTCATTCCTTCAGTCCACTCACTACAGAATTTCTAACAAGCTTGCAAAGACTCCCCTGACTGTTGAGGCAGAGATTTGCGTTTCTCCCTCCACTACGGGTAGGGTAGGCGCTGTATTCGGCAATTACTACGGTATCAGAGAGGACTTCCTTCTTGAAATCTATGAGAACGGTGTTCCCAGATTCTATTATTCGGATGCTGCAGGAAACGTTAAGGACATAAAGTTTACTAACGTTGACGTAAGAACGGGCGAATTCGTTCATATCGCGCTCACCTTTAATTTTGAAAACAAGGCTATAACCTTCTATCTTAACGGCGAGCCTGCACAGGTAATCCCTTGTGAAGCAGATCTTGCTGAAGATATCACAAGATATCAGTTTGTTGTCGGTGGTGATAACAGAAGCAATAATGCTATTTACTTCAGAGGAGAAATTCGTTCTGTTTCTGCTTATTCCGACGTAAGAACAGCAGAGGAGATCAAGAGCTCTTATGAAAACGGAGCTAACCTTTACGCAGATGATATTCTCGTAAGCTATCTTCTCAACGAGAACAGCAACGGTAAGGATATTAAGGATCTTACCGGCAACGGATACGATATCCCCAAGGAGTGGCTTGACTCAAACGAGGTGGAGCTTGATTATACCTATTCCTTCGCAGTAGTAGGTGATACTCAGTGGCTCTCCAAGTATACTCCTGAAAAAATGGAGGGTATCTACGATTGGATTATCGAAAACAAGGACGACAGAAAGATTGCTCACGTATTCGGTCTCGGTGATATTACAGAGGATTGGAATACTCCCGGCAAGGAGGCTGAGTGGATAAGAGCTCAGCAGTATATCTACAAGCTTAACGGCGTAGTTCCTTATTCTCTCGTTCGTGGTAACCACGACGAGTCCAAGTATTTCAATAAGTATTTCGCAACAGATGAATATATAAGCCAATTTGGCGGTGAGTTTATGGTTGATGGCGACGTCAGAAATTCCTATAAGCTCGTTACCATCGGCTCTACCGATTATCTCTTTATGACACTTGACTTCGGTGCGAGCGACGAAATACTCGAATGGGCAAACGGTGTGGTTTTGGCTCATCCCAATCACAGAGTAATCGTGACCACTCACGCTTATCATGGATTTGACGGCGGTCACCTTAACTATGATAACGTAATGAGCAGTGGTAACATCACCTCCGGCTCCGACGTTGATACCAGCGTTGGCGACAACGGAAACAGAGGCTATAATAACGGTCAGCAGATCTGGGAAAAGTTCGTTTCGCTTCATCCCAATATCTTCCTCGTTATGAGTGGTCATACTCCTATGGAGGACGTATTCGTTCTTCAGACCGAGGGCGTTCACGGCAACGTTGTAAACCAGCTTCTCATTGACGCTCAGTGGATGGATCCTCAGAAGGGTGGCGTTGGAATGGTTTGTATGCTCTACTTCTCCGAGGACGGCAGTCAAATGGAGATCGAGTGGGTATGTACGGATACAGGTAAGTATTACAAGGAGATGAACCAGTTCGGTCTTGATCTTACCGACTCCATCAATGCTCCCTCTCACGATTTCAAGGATTCCTATAACGAAACTTATCACTATAAGGTGTGTGACTGCGGCTATATTTATAATGAAACAGCGCACGTATTTGACGGTGGTTCTCTTAATTCCGACGGCTTTATGGTTTACTCCTGTGAGTGTGGATACAAGAGAATTGCTTCTGCAACAGACGATCCTGTTGCCAAGGAGCTTCAGCAGCTTCTTGAAGAGTATTATAACGGTGGCGCTTACTTTGCAGGCTCTCACTTCTACGGTGATGGCAAGTTCTGGACAACAGATGCAAACGATTACAGACTTACAGAAGATTATCTGACTCTACATGATCTGATTTTGGGACGCTACGGCGATCTCAAGCTTGATCTCGGTTGGAACAGTCATGACGGAGTTTATTCCTCGGCAAACGAGAGCACGATTCGCGGCGTTGCTATGTTCGTTCAGGCTGCAAGGGAGAATGAAGTCAACGTAATGGGAATTACAAAGGTAAGCATTGAGAAAAACGGTGCGCAGCTTGTTGTCAAGCTTTGGGCAAGCGAGAGCGTTGTTTCCACAACCAACGTTGGTCTCTACACTACCACTACACTCGTGCTTCATACGGGTGACATTGTCGGAGTGACTTACACAAAGGTTAATCCTGACTATCTTTGTGAGGTTATTCCCCCTGAAATTACAGGATACGTAAGAGAGTATGACAAGATCATTCTTGACTCCCGTCATTCCTCTCTTGAAAGAACGGTTTACTATTCCACCATCTCGACATGGGACGGCAAGTCGGTAAGCACCTCCCTTAAGGGTTCGGGTACCGTTGAGGATCCCTTCCTTATCGAAAGCGGCGCTGATCTCGCCTACCTCAGAGATATTGTAAACGGCTCTGCAGCTCAGACACCTAACTTCTCCGGTAAGTATTTCAAGATGACTCAGAGCATTGATCTCGGTGGACACAATCTTTACATAGGTTCTTATCCCGGCTGGGCAGACAGAAAAGGCTTCTTCGGCTTCTTCGACGGTAATCACTGCACGGTCAGAGGGCTTAACTCTACAAATTCGCTCTTCGGAACCATTGAAAACGGTTGGCTCAAGAACCTTAGCGTTTACGGTAAGGTAAACGGTAATTCAACCATTGGAGGTATCGTAGGATACGTTGCCAACGGTGGTATGCTTGATAACCTTACAAACTACGTAAACGTAACAGGCGTTAACACTCTTGGTGGTGTCGTAGGCAACGCTGAAAACCAAGCTTCCACGGTATCTAACTGTGTAAACTATGGAACTGTAACCGGCTCCAGCTGGATCATCGGTGGTGTTACAGGCTCAGGTGGAAATATTATCGTAAATTGCATAAACTTCGGTAATGTTACTTGTTCTGCTAACGATTGTGTTGGAGGTATTGCAGGCTCTACTAAGAACACCGGTTCTATTTCTAACTGTTACAACTACGGAAAGATCACTGCAAGAGGTAAGGCAGGCGGTATCGCAGGACAGACAAACAAGCCTATAAACAACTGTATAAACTACGGTGAGATAAACGGCGTTTGGGCGCTTGGTGGAATCGCCGGTTACATTAAGTCGGAAGACAGCGCATCAATTTCCAATTGCGTGAACTTCGGTAACGTTAACGCTTCCTCCACCGGTATCGGTGGTATCTTCGGTATTCTCGAAGGTGGCGCTAATGCAACAGGCAGCATGGTTATTACAAATTGTGTGAACAACGCAAACGTAAGCGGTTCTTGGGGCGTTGGCGGTATTGCAGGCGATACTACCGGAAAAATCATCGACTGTGTAAATAACGGAATTATTTCTGCAAAGGGTGACCTTGGTGGTATTATCGGTAAGGCATACGGAGAGATCACAGGCTGCGTAAACAACGGTGAGGTTGCAGGTGCGCAGGCGATCATCGGCGGTATAGTAGGACGTCTTCACGTTGCGACTCACTACGTTACTATTATGGCGACAAATCAGCAGATGGGAATCGTTACAGGTCCAGATGCTCAGCAGATGATCGGTAAGATTGAAGGCGTAGTAGATGATCTGATAACTGTTAATAAGGATATAATCGGCATCAATCACCGTGGTTGGTACAAGGCGCCTGAGAATACACTTTCTGCATACAGAGAGTCGAAGAATCAGGGCTTCAAATACGTAGAATGTGATGTTCAGTTTACAAAAGACGGCATTCCGGTTCTTCTTCACGATGATACAATTGACCGTACCTCAAACGGTAGTGGTGCAATCAGCTCCTTTACATATGAGCAGCTTTTACAGTATGATTTCTCTTATGACGACAATGATACCGTAAATGATTTCAGAGCGTATAGAGGAGAGAAGATTCCCACCTTTGCAGAGTTTATCGCACTTTGCAAGGAGCTTGAGCTTCACCCTTACATTGAGATTAAGGGCAGTATAACCGAGGCAGAGGCACAGAGCCTTGTTAAGATCGTATCCGATGCAGATATGCTTGATAACGTTTCCTGGCTCAGCTTCTCGGGTGATGCGCTTGCGAAGATCGCAGCTATTGATAAGGGCGCGAGAATCGTTTGGGTTATGACCGATACCAACGCTGCAAAGATCGAAGCAAACAACCTTCCCTTCGCAAAGGAAAATCTTATGACAGGCGAGAACGTTGTTGTGTTCGACCTTTGGCACAGCCTCGCAAAGCAGGACGTTTGTGATCTTCTTAAGGCAAACGGTATTCTCCTTGAGGTTTGGACTGTAAACGATGCGTCTACAATTCTTAAGCTGAATCCCTACGTTACAGGTGTAACCAGCGATATGTACGATGCATCTCAGCTTGCAAAATCGGCTGAATAAACTAAAGTTGGGTTAAAGAGCATAGTCTCTTCTGCCACTCGCACTTCGGTGCGAGTGGCAAGCCCACAGAATTTTTCTATAATAAAGCACATTTATGAAAATGTATTTTCTTATATAAAAATTAAAAAACCACAGAAAAAGAGGTTATATTTATGTTAAAAATCAGAAATGAATATCCGAGACCACATTTCAGGAGAGATAATTGGTTATCCTTAAACGGAGTCTGGGAATTTGAATTTGATGATAAAAAGGACGGTGAAGCAAGAGGGCTTCATAACGGAAACGTTAAATTAAGCAGGGAGATAAACGTGCCCTTTTCATATCAGTATCCCGACAGTGGAATAGGTGAGAAGGAGCACCACGATACACTTTGGTACAAAAGGAGCTTTGTCTGCGATGATATAGCTGACGGAATAATCCTCGGCTTTAATGCGAGCGACTATATTACTACCGTATGGGTAAACGGTATTTTCGTTACAATGCATCAGGGGGGCTTCTCTCCCTTTACCGTAGATATTACAAAGCAGGTAAAAGAGGGGGAGAACGTTATTGTCGTCAAATGCTATGATCCTCTTGATCCCACTATTCCGAGAGGAAAGCAGTCCTGGCTTAATGACCCCTTTGCCTGCTGGTATACCCCCAACAGTGGCATATGGCAGAGCGTATGGATTGATTTCGTTGGCGAGGATTCAATCGAGGACTTCTCAATCACTCCGGATATTGATACAAACTCCTTCTGTGGCGAGATAAAGCTGCGTAATTCCTTAGCTGACCTTATCGAGATGAAGGTTTATTATGACGGAAAGCTTCTCAAGCGTCAGATGTTCTCTCCCGACGGCAAGTATACTCGCTATACCGTCAGCATGATGGAAATCAATTTCGTTGACGAGGTTACCTATTGGGCACCCGAGCATCCCAACTTGTTCTATCTCGATATAAATCTTTACAAGAATAATCTTCTTCTCGATACCGTACATACCAGATTCGGTATGAGAAAGATCAGTATCACCCCTGATGGAAAAATTCTTCTTAACAACAAGCCTCTTTATCAGCGTCTTATTCTTGACCAGGGCTACTGGAAGAATTCGGGTATTACTCCTCCCGATGTTGATGCTATCAGGAATGATATTATTCTTACAAAGGAGCTGGGCTTCAACGGTGCGAGAAAGCATCAGAAGTTTGAGGATCCCTATTACTATTATCTTGCCGACGAGCTTGGACTTCTCACCTGGTGCGAGATGCCATCGGCATACAACTTCAATTCGGACGAGGTTTCCTATCTTTCTGCAGAATGGCAGCAGATAGTTAATACTGCTAAGAAGTTCACCTCCATAATTACATACGTTCCTCTTAATGAGTCCTGGGGTACAAGAAAGCTGATGACAAGCGTGGAGCAGCAGAATTTTGCAAGATCGCTCTATTTCCTTACCAAGTCTATCGACCCATCCAGACTCATCTCCACCAACGACGGCTGGGAGAACGTGGCTGACAGTGACATTCTGGCTATACATGATTACGCGAGTCAGGGAGATGAGCTTTGGCAAAAATATAATGCTACCACCTTTGACGATTGCTTCCAGACCTTCAGAAAGGTGCTTGTAAACGGTGATAAATACTGTGGTCAGCCTGTCCTTCTTACCGAGTTCGGTGGTATTATGTTTGAGAAGGATCAGGGTGGAGAGAACTGGGGCTACAACTCTGCAGCTAAGAGTGACGAGGAGTTCTTCGGCAGATTTAAAGAGCTTATTGACGGAATCTACGATGCAGATTTCCAGGGCTTCTGCTATACCCAGCTTACCGACGTACAGCAGGAGGTAAACGGCCTGCTTGACGATGAGCATAATCCTAAGATTGATCCTGAGCAAATCAGAAATATTATTGTGAAATAAAAGAGTCGGTGAAAATGCTATGAAAAAAATTTTAATCCTTTGGATTATTTGTTTGTCTGTATTTGTCATGGCATCATGCGTGAACGACGGTGGAGATAAAAACACAGACACCGATACAGATAAAGATAAAGATACAAAAGTATTCCTTGTGGAAAACGAGGACTATATTGATCTTACTTCGAGATATGATGGAGAGAGCTTTGAGTATAACGAATCGCTATGGTATATGAATTTGCTTGATGACGTTCCTCTGCCCGACCCGTTTGTGTACGTCGAGAATGGTACCTACTATATCGTTGGAACGAGTGACAGAAACATCAACGTTGTGGATTGCTATGTAACCACCGATTTTGTAAATTATGATGCACATTACGCTATTTATGACCCTCTGATGTATGACGGTTGGGAGAACAGATACGAACCACTGATTTATGCTCCGGAGATGTATTGCTTTGACGGTGTGTATTATCTTTACTATTCTGCTAAGGATGGTTCCAGGACCCGCAAATGCAGCGTTGCTGCTTCGGATAATCCGTTAGGTCCTTACGAGCCTATTGTAAACGACGAGGTTGACGGTCTCGACAATCCTCTTTTTGAGAATCCCGACAGTCCGTTGCGTGGACTTGATGCAACTGTATTTACCGATGATGACGGAAAAATGTATATGTATTTCACCGTAACCGGGGAAGCACAGTATATCGTAGGTGTGGAGCTCCTTTCGCCTTATCAGGCAGATTGGTCGACTTATAAGAAACTCGTAATACCCGGTGCTGTCGATTCTGAGAGTGAGGAGCAGCTTCTTGAATGGGAGCTGTACAGAGATAACAAGATACAGATCAACGAAGCGCCGTTCATGATAAAAAGTGGAGGAAAGTATTATTTGACATATTCGGCAAACGGTGCTTACAATAAGTATTACAACGTATGCTATGCTGTGTCGGACTCGCCTCTCGGCAATTTTGTGAAGCCCTATGAAGAGGGAAAAATGTGGACCAATCTGCTTATGGGTTGCCCGAGCACTGACGACGTTGAATCCGACGTCTATAATCAGTGGAGTGGTTTCGCATCCGGAACGGGACATCACTGCTTCTTCTATTCGGGCGACGAGCTTATGATCGGCTATCATGCGCATAAGAACAGGGATTGGAATTCCAAATACTATACCGAGCGTTACTTTGCTTTTGATTACGTTTATTTTGACAAGAATGGCGTGCCGTTTTGTAACGGTCCCACATACTCGGTAATTAATCTTCCAGAGAGCATCAGCGGCGCAAAAAATCTTTCGCCCGATTCATCTATTAGCGGAAACAACGTTCAGAATATTGAAAATGCCAAGGATAATTATATTGTCGATTGCTATAATCTTGATTCAAGAGAAAACGAGGTTATTCTGGGCAAGGGTGAGTCATACATTGAGATCGATTTTGACAGAAGCTATGAGATCAAGGGAATTCTGATTTATAACAGTGCTTATTACGATAGCTACGTGCTTGAAATTGAATATATTGACTTCGGCAACGGTAACGTAATTTATTATCCCCAATTCTGTGAGGACTTTTACGTTAAAACCGAAAAAAGCTTTATCTATCCCTGCAGCGCATTTACTCTTGAGATTCTGAAGTCTTTTAAGGCTGACAGCGTAAAAATCGGATTTAATCTGCCCGATGGTGGCAGTATAAATGAGATCGTTATTCTCGGAAAATAATGTTTTCGGAGGGGGCTGTTGATGAAAAAATATCTTTTGCCCGTGAAGGGTAATTTCTACAAGGCAAATCTGCATGTTCACACCACCGTGTCAGACGGTCGGATGACACCCGAGGAAATAAAGAGAATATATATGGAGAAGGGCTATTCCATCGTTGCCTTTACCGACCATGAGATTATGGTTCCTCACGCTGAGCTTACAGATGAGAGCTTTCTTGCCATAACATCTACGGAAATCAGTACCAATGAGAGGTGTGATTGCGATTTCTGTTATACCAAAACCTATCATCTGAATATATATTCTCCCGAGGAGAATAAAAGCTCATTCAGCACTTTTGACAGATCGAAAATGTGGCTTTCCCATTCCTATTCCTATATTACTCCGGAGCAGGAGGGAAAAGGATATAACAGGCTTTATACAACCGAATCGGTGAACGAGGTTATCAGGTTGGCAAATGAAGAGGGCTGCCTTGTTTCCTACAATCATCCCGTCTGGTCGCTTCAGGACTACTCCGACTATATTGGTCTTGAAGGCTTGTGGGGCATCGAGCTGTATAACACAGGCTGTGCACGAAACGGCTACGTTGATTCGGATAAGCCCTTTGACGATCTTCTGAGACGTGGAAAGAAGGTTTTTCCTCTTGCAACCGATGATGCACACCGACTTTTTGATTGCTTCGGTGGCTTCGTAATGGTTTGTGCAGAGAACTTAAGCTATGAGAAGGTTTTTGATTCGCTTAGACGAGGAGACTTCTACGCCTCTGCCGGCCCCATCTTCAACGAGATTTCTATTGAAAACGGCATAGTGAATATAAAGTCCTCACCTGTGGCATACGTAAATCTGTCTACCGATACGAGACTTTTATATTCAAGGAAAGCAGAGGACGAGCTGCTGAGCAACGTTACTTTAGATATAAACGGGTATCTGAACACTGCCTCCGACGGAATAAACGAGCACAGATATATCCGTGTCACCCTGATTGACGAGGCAGGTAATCCGGCATACAGCCGTGCTTACTTTATGGACGAGCTGAAATAGCTTTACCCAAATTATCCCATAACGTTTTTTCGCAGAATGCATAGAATTACTCTTGAAAAGTTCTTTAGTGTATGATATAATTATATTATTAAAGTATAAGGGAGAGATTTTATGACTCTTGTAATACTTGCTGCCGGCATGGGTTCAAGATACGGTGGAATGAAGCAGATCGATCCGATGAACGAGGATGGCGATTTTATTATAGATTTTTCGATCTATGATGCAATACAGGCAGGCTTTGATAAGGTTGTCTTTATCATCAAGGAGGAGAATCTCAGCGATTTCAGAGACACCGTCGGAAACAGAGTCAGCAAGCATATAAAGGTGGAATACGCTTTTCAGAAGCTTGATGATCTGCCCGATTGGTTCACACTGCCCGAGGGACGTCTCAAGCCTTGGGGTACTACGCAGGCATTGCTCAGCGTGGCAGGAATTGTAAACGAGCCCTTCGCCGTGATTAATTCTGATGATTTTTATGGCAGAGAGGCGTTTGAGATCGCATATAAGCATCTTAAGAGTGCCGTCGGTGCTGAAAGATCACAGTTCTGCATGGTAGGCTACAGGCTTGGCAATACCGTGACGGAGCATGGCTCGGTAAACCGTGGCATCTGCAATACGAATGAGAAAAATCAGCTTATTAATATTGTCGAGGCAAGGGGAATTGCTCTTACAGATGATGGTGGGGCAGAGTATCCGGACGGCGACGGTAAGGTGAAGCTTGGACTTGACACGGTGGTTTCGATGAATTGTTGGGGCTTTACCCCCGACCTTTTCCCACATCTTGCTGCCGAATTCGAAAGCTTTTTACACGAAATAACCAATCCTATGAAGGATGAATCATATATTACCGACGTTATCGACGTTATGATTAAGAACGGCGCATGTGACGTTACGGTATACAACACCACAGAGTGTTGGCTCGGAGTTACCTACCCTGAGGATAAGCCCGCAGTTGTTGAGGGCATTAAGAATCTTATTAATAATGGCATTTATCCCGAGCATCTTTGGGAATAAGGAGAGTTTGTTATGTCTATTTTAGTTACAGGTGGCGCAGGCTACATCGGTTCGCATACAGCACTTGAGCTCATTAAGGCAGGCTATGACGTAGTTGTCGTGGATAGTCTTGTTACAGGCTACAGAGGGGCAGTTCCCGAAAAGGCCAGATTTTATGAGGGAGATATTCGCGATTTTGCTTTTCTTGATAAGCTTTTCAAAACCGAGAAGATAGATGCAATAGTGCATTTCGCAGCCTTTTCTCTGGTTGGCGAAAGCGTGAAGAATCCCCTTAAGTATTATGAGAATAATATCTACGGAACAAAGGTTCTTCTTGATGCAATGGTTGCTAACGAAGTTAAGAAAATTGTCTTTTCCTCTACTGCCGCAACCTATGGTGAGCCCGAGAATATTCCTATTCTTGAGAGTGACAGAACCTGTCCTACCAATCCGTACGGAGAAACCAAGCTTGCTATGGAGAAGATGTTCAAGTGGACAAGCGAGGCACACGGTATGAATTTCGTTTCTCTCAGATATTTCAATGCATGTGGCGCAGATCAGTGTGGTAATATCGGTGAGGCACACAATCCCGAGAGCCATCTTATCCCTCTGGTGCTCCAGGTTCCTAACGGCAAGAGAGAAGCAATTTCTATTTACGGCACCGATTACAATACTCCCGACGGCACCTGCATTCGTGACTACATTCACGTTACCGATCTTGCCCAGGCACATATTCTTGCAGTTGAATATCTTCTTAAGGGTGGCGAGAGCGACATCTTCAATCTCGGAAACGGTGTTGGCTATTCTGTAAGAGAGGTTATTGAGGTAGCCAGAAGGGTAACGGGTCATCCGATTCCTGCCATAGAGACTCCCAGACGTGCAGGTGACCCTGCAAGACTTGTAGCATCCAGCGAAAAGGCTAAGAAAATTCTCGGCTGGAAGCCTGTTCACGATTCTCTTGAAGAAATCATTTCAAGCGCATGGATATGGCACAAAAATCACCCCAACGGATATAGCGATTAATCTATTCGTAGATTGCTGTAGTATATCAAAAAATACTCGAAAATGCTCAAAAATAAGCACTTTTTCTTTAATAAATACCATTTTTAAAAAAGTGAATTTTTTTAACACGTTATTAAGAGCATTTTGATATAGAAAATATTTTTAAGGCTGATAGCTTGGTTGCTTTCAGCCTTGTTTTACATTTTTGGGCAAAAATAACAAATTATCGGTTTAGAATTATGTCTTATTTGTAAATAATGATGTATTCTTGATATAATATTATTGACTTTATATATAACGTATGGTAAAATCAAGTATAAATAAACAGTTGTTGAATTTTCAGATAGATTAAGTTGGTATTTAAATGATTGTAAATAAACTTTGCAAAAGGATATTCGTACTTGTTTTCGCGTGCGTTTTTCTTATAACGTCCTGCAGGCAGACTCCTTCGGGAAGTGGTAATATTTCGCTCGGTGGGGCAGATTACAGACTCACCACCGAAGAGTTCAGGATAGCTGATTTTACAAAGGGAGTGCCCGATGGCTTCTGGGCAAGAAACGACAGGGGAAACGGACACCCGTTTAATTGTTCTTTCCAGCGCTCAAACGCCGTGATAGATGAGGGCAAGCTTACTATATCGCTAACCAAATCGGGTGATAACTACGTCGGTGCTGAGTATAGATCAAGCGAGAGGTTTTCCTACGGCTTTTACTCGGTAAAAATGAAGGCTGCAAAATGCTCGGGTGTAATTTCGTCGTTCTTTACATATAACGGCAGACCCTGGGATGAGATAGATATTGAGTTTCTCGGTGACGATACTACAAAAGTGCAGTTTAATTACTACACGAACGGAAAGGGAAATCACGAGTATATTTATCATCTCGGCTTTGATGCATCTGAGGCGTTTCACGAATACGCATTCGATTGGCAGCCGGATTCGATCACCTGGTACGTTGACGGCAGGGCAGTTTACCGAGCAACTGAGGATATTCCATCTGTGCCCGGTAATATTATGGCGAATATATGGAACGTTGCAGACAACAATGCAGGTTGGGCAGGTAAGTTCGATGATAGCTATCTTCCCGTCAGGGCAGAATATCAATGGTTTGGATATCAAAGCGCAGAGTAGCGCGTGGATATAAATTAATTTCAGGAGGATTTTATGAAAAAGAGAATTTTAGTTCTGACAGCACTTTTGCTTGTGTCGGTTGTGACACTCAGCAGTTGCGCGTTAATCAACAACGTAGTTGATTTTGTGACAGGTATTTTTAACCCTTCGGTTCAGCTTACCGATGCTCCACTTGGTGCAGATATGCTTATTGATTTTGCAAACGGTGCAAATCCCGAGGTGCTCTTTGAGTCTGACGGATGGACAAACGGTGACGTTTTCAACGTTGTATGGAAGAAGCACAACGTGGTTTATGAAAACGGCATTATGCGTCTCGGTATTACCGAGGAAAAGGCTTCTGCATGGCTTAATGATGCTGAGGTTGAGTTCAACTATACTGCAGGTGAGG
>JAFTON010000117.1 GCA_017463765.1 Clostridia bacterium
ACGAGACTCTTGATGTTAAGAGCTACTTCACGACGGAGGTCACCCTCTACGTTGTAGTTAGCTTCGATCTCATCACGAAGAGCCGCAATCTCACCCTCGGTAAGATCCTTTGCACGAGTGTCAGGATTGATGCCAGTCTTAGCAAGAATATCCTGAGAGCTCTTAAGACCGATACCGTAGATGTAGGTAAGCGCGATTTCTACACGCTTGTTATTGGGAATATCAACACCAGCTATACGAGCCATTTCGATATATACTCCTTTGTTAGTTTAATGTCTTAGAAATTTGCACCGAATCCTTATCAGCCCTGACGCTGCTTGTGCTTAGGATTCTCGCAGATTACCATGATCTTACCGTGTCTCTTGATAATCTTGCACTTTTCGCAAATTTTTTTGACGGAAGGCTTAACTTTCATTTTTAATACCTTTCCTTTCAGTAATATTACTTCTTTCTCCAGGTGATGCGACCCTTTGAGATATCATAAGGCGAAACCTCAACGGTTACTGTGTCACCAACGAGAATTCTGATAAAGTTTTGATGTAGCTTGCCCGAAAGACGTGCCGTAATAATATGACCGTTGGGCAGCTTTACCTTAAAGAATGCGTTAGGAAGTGCTTCCACAACCAAGCAATTCTCAAATTCAATCATATCGTTCTTTGACAAGACGATTTCCTCCGTTAATCTAATCCTATTTCGGTAAGCAAAATTGGGTCGGATTCGGTGATGGCGATACTGTTTTCATAGTGGGCAGAAAGCTTGCCGTCTGCAGTAACCACCGTCCAGCCGTCCCGAAGCACCTTAACGTTCTCCGTACCTGCGTTCACCATGGGTTCGATGGCGAGCGTCATACCGGGATACAGCCTTGCTCCCCTGCCCGGTCTACCGTAGTTGGGTATCTCGGGTTCCTCATGAAGTTCAGCTCCCACACCGTGACCGGTAAAGGATTTGACAACCGAAAAGCCATTTGAAATGACGAAACTTTCAACCGCATGTCCAATGTCCCCGATGCGATTTCCGGCCCTTGCGACCTTCATCGCCTCATAGAAGCTTTGTTCAGTGACAGAAATAAGCCTCAGAGCCTCATCGCTTACCTTGCCGACAGGAAATGTTCTTGCACTGTCGCCATTATAGCCGCGGAAGCGAGCTCCGACATCGACCTTTACGATATCTCCCTCATGAATAATACGCTTATTCGAGGGAATTCCGTGTATGACCTCCTGGTTAAGTGAGATACACGCGCTTCCGGGGAAGCCGTTATATCCGAGGAAGGTGGGGGTTGCGCCACATTTTTCAATATAGTGGCGAATCTTTGTATCCAGCTCTAACGTAGTCATTCCGGGACGGATCGCATCTCTGGCAACCATAAGTGCCTCGGCTGTGATTCTGCCGGCTATACGCATGAGCTTCAGCTGTTCGGAATTTTTAATTATTATCATATTCCTAAAGCCTCTAAGGTGCGTTTTGTGATTTCATCAACCGATCCCTCACCTGTTACGGTGCAGAGCATGCCCTTCTCACGGTAATAATCCTTAAGGGGCTCGGTTGTGGAGTGATAGACCTCAAGACGGGAGCGCACCACCTCGGGTGCATCGTCTGCACGAATGGTAAGCTTGGTGTCGCAAGCATCGCATACGTCACCCTTCGCAGAAGGAAGATGAACAATATGGAAGGTCTTGCCACAGCCGGAGCATACGCGTCTGCCTGACATTCTGGCAATGATATCATCATCGCTGACCTCAAGAGAGATCACTTTGTCAAGGCTGATGCCCATTTCGTCAAGAGCCTGTGCCTGAGGCACTGAGCGAGGGAATCCGTCAAGGATATAACCCTTGTCGCAGTCCGATTGGCTGAGACGCTCTTTTACAATACCGATAACGATTGTATCGGGTACAAGTGCGCCTGCCTCAATAAATTTTTTGGCTTCAAGTCCCATTTTTGTGCCGTCCTTGACCGCCGAGCGGATGATCGCTCCGGTAGAGATGGTAGGAATACCAAGTCTTGCCGAGAGACGATCCGCCTGCGTGCCTTTTCCGGCGCCGGGAGCACCAAGAAAAATTATTTTCATTTGTATTACCTCGAGGGGTCCCTATATTAATTAAGGAAGCCCTTGTAGTTACGCATAGTAAGCTGAGCTTCAAGCTCTCTGAAGGTCTCGATCGCAACGCCTACTACGATAAGGAGTGTCGTACCACCGAAGGAGAATACACTGGTAAGACCGGAAGCCTGGCTGGTGATGTAGGAAGCCTTCTCTACAAGACCACTACCTGTGTAGATGTACTCAGCAGTACCGAAGTTGTAAATATACTCAACGGGAATGCTTCCCTCGTAGATCCACTCGAAGAGGTGCTGGAACACGTGAGGTCCAAGCACTGTAGGAAGGATAGCGATAACGCCAAGGAAGAGTGCGCCCGCAAGAGTTATCTTGTTGAGGATCTTTCTGATGTGATCCGCAGTGGGTCTTCCCTGTCTGATACCGGGGATAGCACCGCCGTTCTTCTTAAGATTGTTTGCTACCTCGATAGGATCGAAGGTGATCTGAGTATAGAAGTATGCAAAAGCAATGATAAGAACGAAGAGCATGATGGGATAAATAACACCGTTTGAGCCGATGATATCAGCGAACTTTGCCCAACCACTATCTGCCTTATACGCACCTGCGCTCTCCAGAATCTGGAAAACGGTAGGAAGGAAGGATACGATAGAGGAAGCGAAGATGATAGGCATAACGCCCGTCATGTTAAGCTTAATGGGAAGGTGTGTGCTCTGGCCACCGTACATCTTACGGCCAACAACCTTCTTTGCATACTGTACGGGAATTCTTCTCTCGGAACCGGTTACGTAAATTACGAACGCGATAAGAGCGAGGAGGAACGCAACGAGTACAATAGCGAAGAGGGTGGTAACAAGCGCGTATACCCAAGTGTTCTCGGGATAGCTGTAGGTGTCAACCACGAGAGATACAAGCTTAATTACGAAGGAAGGAACGGCCGAAACAATGTTTGCGAAGAGTATCATAGAGATACCGTTGCCGATGCCCTTTTCGTTAATTCTCTCAGCCAACCACATAACGAGAGAAGCACCTGCGGTGTAGCAAACTACGATAACGATACCGTAGAACCACGCCATGTTGCCCTCGTATGCACGATAGGTGAGGAAGGAGTTGGTGCCGTCGCCGTTTCTGAGAAGGAAGTAATATCCAAGTGCAGTAACAACAGCAAGACCAACAGTTACGAGTCTGGTGATAAAATTCATCTTCTTCTTATCAGTCTTACCAATCTCACCGAGCTTAGGGAATACAACTGCAAGAAGCTGAAGAATGATGGATGCGTTGATGTAGGGCTGTACGCCGAGTGCGAAGAGCGTCATAGCGCCCATCGAACCACCCGAAAGCATATCCATATACTGAAGGATAGTGCCGTCAAGGAAGCTTGCAAAGCCGTTAGCCTCTACGAAGGGAACGGGAATAACCGTACCCACACGATAAAGCAAAAGGATGAAGAGAGTAAAGAGAATCTTTGATCTGATCTCCTTTGTGTTCCATGCGTTCTTTAATGTCTGAAGCATTATACCACCTCAGTCTTTCCACCTACTGCTTCAATCTTCTCTTTAGCAGAAGCGGAGAAGACTGCTGCCTTAACAGTGAGTTTTTTAGTGAGCTCGCCCTCGCCGAGAACCTTAAGACCGTCGAACGCGTTCTTAATGATACCTGCTGCGAGAAGAGCTGCGCAGTCAACTACGTCGCCGTCGTTGAACTTATTAAGAGAGTTTACGTTTACTACAGCATAGCACTTACCAAAACGAGAGTTGTTGAAGCCTCTCTTGGGGAGCTTTCTGTAAAGAGGAAGCTGACCTCCCTCAAAGCCGGGTCTTACACCACCACCGGAGCGTGCGTTCTGACCCTTGTGGCCCTTGCCGGCCGTCTTTCCGTTGCCGGAACCTGCGCCTCTACCCTTACGGAAGCCATCCTTTACGGAGCCCTCTGCGGGTGAAAGTTCATGGAGCTTCATGTGTTTGTCCTCCTTTCAATTCCGATTAAACGGTTTCAACCTTAACAAGGTGAGAAATTACTTTTATTTTGCCCTGAAGGCAAGCATCGTTTACCTGAACAGAGCTGTCACCGGGCTTCTTGAGACCGAGTGTAGCTGCGGTAGCGATCTGCTTTTTGCTACAAGCAATAAGGCTCTTAGCGAGAGTTACTTTAACCTTTTCCATTTGTGTAACCTCCTTATGCCTTTACGTCTTCAACGTTGAGACCACGAAGTGCTGCGATTTCCTCTGCAGTCTTGAGAGCCTTAAGACCCTCGAAGGTTGCCTTAACCACGTTGGTGGGGTTAGAGGAACGAAGGCACTTTGCACGAATGTTCTTGATACCTGCAAGAGCAAGGATAGTACGAACAGTACCACCTGCGATAATACCGGTACCGGGAGCAGCGGGCTTAAGGAGAACCTTACCTGCGCCGTACTCACCGATTACTTCGTGAGGAATAGTGGATCCGTTGAGAGATACAGTGATCATATTTTTCTTTGCATCCTCGATTCCCTTACGGATTGCGTCGGGAACCTCGGCTGCCTTACCCAGGCCGAAGCCTACGTGACCATTTCCGTCGCCTACTACCATGATAGCTGCAAAACGAGCGATTCTACCGCCCTTTACGGTCTTGGAAACACGGTTTAATACTACAAGCTGTTCCTGAAGATCAAGCTCAGCTGCATTGAT
>JAFTON010000004.1 GCA_017463765.1 Clostridia bacterium
CAATACGCCTCACGCTCGCAAACGAAGATTTCTGCTCTAAATCAAGCAAGCCCCGAAAGGTGCTTCGCACTAAGAATTCAGCAGTTGATGTCTTTACTATCCTCAAAGCCTTGATATTGCTGAATTCTTAATGACTCAGCACCGTTTTTTTGTTGACAGCGCGTGTAATTTATGGTATAATAAAAAAAACAAGGAGGCATATTCTATGAAAACCGTAAAGCTATTTATTTTAACTTTGTTTTTGATTTCCTGCGCTGTTTTCAGTGGCTGTGAATTATTGCTTGATTCTGATCATACCTGTGTCTTTACCGAGTGGGAAGAGACCGAGGAGGCGACTTGTCTTAGTCCGGGAAGGGAAGAACGTTTTTGTATTTACTGCTACGAAACAGATTTTCGTGTAATTCCCAAGGAGGATCATTCTCCGGTGGACTACGAAGGCAGGGCAGCTACGTGTACTGAGGCAGGAAAAACTGCCGGAAGCTATTGCCAGGTATGTAAGGGTATCTTATCAGGAATTCAGGATATTGAAGCTCTTGGTCACACCGTGGTAATTGATCCTGCAACTGAGCCTACCGATGATAAGCCCGGCAGAACCGAAGGTAAGCACTGCGCCACCTGTGGCGAGGTGTTGATTAAGCAGACCACCATATTCTCAGGAGATTTTTCCAATCCTCAGAAGTACCACGGAGACTATGCATTCACGTCTCTTAAAGAGCTTGATAACGGTGAGGAAATGTGTGAATTTTATCTGGAGATTGATGCTTTAGCTTCGGATTTTCACTCCTCTCTTAATGATGCAAAAATTAAAGAAAATGATGGAAACGCCAATTATTACATGGCAGAAGTACATTATTCGGATAATGGCATCACTACCGAACAAGCCCTTTCCGCATGGAATGCTTACATAAAGGATCATCCCCTTTACTACCGGATGTCCTCACACACCACCTATACAGATGACTATATTACGCTTATTGTTGATGATGAGTATGTTGACGGTGAGGTTCGCGAAGAAATAAATGTTAGCCTTTATAAAACGGTTGAAAAGTATATTCTCTCGCTTGAAGGCGAGGGAAGCTATTATGGCATTACACTTGGACTTCACGACGTAATTATCGAAAATGCAAGCTATGCGTATGAGAATGATGGCGTTACGCCCTCTTTGAAAAACAGCGCTCACAATATTCTTGGTGTTCTTCTCGAGGGGGAGGGAGTTTGTGAGTCTTATGCAAAGGCATTCCAGCTTATTCTGAACTATTATAGCATTGATAATGTTTTTGTTACAGGCTATGCAGGCGAGGCTCATGCATGGAATCTTGTGGAGCTTGACGACGGACGATGGTATTGGTATGATCTTACCTGGGATGATCAGCCCGAGTGGATGCTTGGTGTGAAGCATAATTATTTTTGCGTTTCTTCTGCTGATTACGTTGATTGGAGGGACGGTGGCTCTTCGGGAGAAAATAAATTCCTTCAGGACCATACTCCTGCCGAGCCCGGTGGCACAGGAATCTATTTCAGCTATGAGCTTCCCGAGGTATCCGATACTCCATACGTTTATGACGGTCTGATGCTTCGTGATGATATAATCGTTAAGGATGGATTAAGCTACGTTCTTATCGCATTTAATAAGCTTGCTCTCATCGACATAAGCAAAGAGGGAAATGTAGCTATTCCCGAAACTGTTGATTACAAGGGAACTACTCTTGAGATTTCGTGTATTGGCAGCTATGATTCCGAAACCGGACTTATGGGATCTGGATCTGTAATTGAATATAACAGGATTACAAAGGAGCACATAGACGTTACCTCGATAAGCATACCCTCAACGGTTGAGTTTATCTGGGACTTTGCCTTCGATTATTGCTACAGTATTCAGAGCTATAACGTAAGCTCCGATAATCCGGTATATAGCTCAGTAAACGGTGTTCTGTTTACGAAATCGACCTATACTCTGATAAAATATCCTCTTGCAAAAACCGGTATTTCCTATACTGTACCGGAGTCTACGGTGGAGATTGCATTCGGTGCATTTGGTGACGGTGGAAACGTATTCTGTCCAAAGCATCTTCTCTGGCTTACAATACCCGAAAGCACCGAGGTTATTGGCGCATATAACGGTGGCAAGGGCTTCCGTGACAAAATCCCGACGGATCCCTCAGATATACTTATTGCAGACGGCTATATGGAAAGGCTTGAGGCAATGTTAGGCAACGGATTGATAATTAAATAATACGGGTTTCTCTAAAAAAAGCAGATCGCGTGAGTGATCTGCTTTTTGTTCTTTTTATTATGGGCATTATGAAAAAACCACAAAAAATATTTTGTTTAAAGTTGCTTGAGTAATGTCTAACAGCACTGTACGGAGTACCATGCCTTTTCAAAACGCCTTTCCTTAAGATCTTCATTTTTGATATAGAAATATATCATTCCACAGTCTCCGAACATCCATTCAAAATCATCGGTTTCGATGGTGTAGAGCTGCAGCAGCAAGGTCCAATCTTTGGCGCTTGCAGTTATCTCGTCTGCTACCTCCGGTGAACTGTCCCGATAGCCTTCGGGGCTTCCACAATTTATTCCTCTTGTGACGCGCTCGCATTCTGTAAGCATTTCGTTCTGAATAATATCTGCGTAGCCGAGCAGCTTGTGGTCCTCCGGATCATCCTCAACGTTAACACCGAGAGTAGCAAGCATTTCATCGTATTCCTCAAAGTCACATTCAATATCGCTATAGCATTCCAGCTCTTCAAATTTTGGGTATGAGCTTCTGCTTGAAAATTTCACAGGTATTTCAGGCATTTTATATTCATCAGCCAGATCTTCAGGAAGCTTATGAGAAGCAAAACCGTCGGTGTTTTCAAAGTAATAAACCCTTGCAGAGCCAATATCCTCAGGATCAAATCCCCACTTAAAGGCTTCGCATTCATAGAAAAAGTACAGCATTCCCGAAGGTGGCAACAGGTTATCCTTGTCAAAGGGCTTCACCTCGGAAAGATTTATCTGACAGAGGAAGGAAAGTGGGCGAGTAATTCCGTCGTCCGTAAATGTATATGCAGGCCATTCGAAATCTTCGGGAAGATAGGGAAGACCTCCGATTTTACTTTCATCTGCTTTCGTGACCTTTCCGGACTTTATTGGTTGCATTACAATTTCATTCTTTTCGATGGATTTGAGAAATCTCTCAAGCTCTGCATTATAATTCTTTGTTTTATTTGCATTAATTTTATTTTTGTTTTTTAAAAAATCGAAAATAGACATAAATCCTTGCCTCCTTTTTTCTTAATTATACCATAACCGTAATAATGAGTCAAGGCATTGAGTATACTATTTTTCTCTTTTGGTTCATATAATATCGAGTGTAGCAAAGCAACCTGCTTATTCTCTCTTGCCTATGATTTTCGCTAAAGCTTATCCTTTTTTTAAAACCCCCTTGCAAAAATTGCTCAAATGTGATACAATAATATGAAATATTATTGAAATTTGGAGGAAGGAAAAGGTGAAAAACGGATTTGAGATCAACGCCAACAGCATTTCGGTAGTTAATTTTACCGAGTCAGATGTAGGTCATTTGTCGGCAGATCACTGTCACGATAAATATGAAATCACCTATTTTCTTTCTGCATCGGGAAAATATATTATTGAAGGCACAGAGCAGATTATATAGCCGGGTACGCTTGTTCTTATCAATCCGATGTCATACCACCGGGTTATGCTTAACTTATCGGAGGATACCGAGGGCTATAGCATTCATTTCAGTCGGGGTATACTTCCTGATGCAGTGGCACAGGTGTTCGATAGCTTCACCTCCTCGAAGGAAGGGAACGGCTGCTTTTATTCCATCGACGCTATCTCTGATAGACTTATCTCGGTTGTGGACCGATTTGAGCTTGCGATTTGTTTTAACAGTATGGAACGCTTTGCATATATGCAAGCGCTGCTTTCAGAGATAATAGTCCTTCTCTCTACCTCCGAGGGAGAGAGAATTGTTCATACAGATGACGAGCTTGGTGCAAGAGTTGCAAAATACCTGAATAATAATATAGAGAGAAGTATAAGTCTTGATAAGCTTGCACGACGCTTTTTCGTCAGCAAATATCATCTCTGCCGTGCATTTAAAAGCTATTCGGGCACAACTGTACATGCATATGTTAACCATAAACGCATAATATATGCTAAAGGGCTTATTGAATCGGGGGTTACGGCATCACGTGCTGCAGAGCGTGTGGGCTTCGGTGATTATTCTGCTTTTTATCGGGCATATGTAAGGATCGTTGGTAAATCTCCAACGGCATAACTATATTTTGGGGAAGGAGAGAATATGAAGTATTCTTTGCTTGACGGTATAAACAGTCCGTCGGACGTGAAAAAACTGAATAAATCAGAAATATCGACTCTTTCCCGAGAGATCAGAGATTTTCTTATAGAAAACGTAAGTGAAACGGGTGGACATCTTGCCTCTAATCTTGGTGTAGTCGAGCTTACGCTTGCCATACACACCGTGTTCGACTCTCCCACAGACCATATAATATTCGACGTAGGGCATCAGTCATACGTTCATAAGCTATTGACCGGAAGGAAGGAGGCTTTCGGGACTCTTCGCACACCGGGTGGACTTTCGGGCTTTACCTCAATGCGTGAGAGTAGTCACGACCCCTTCGGTGCAGGTCATTCGTCCACCTCAGTTTCTGCAGCACTCGGTCTTGCAGAATCGGATGTACTTGCAGGCAGAAGCTGTCATACAATATGTGTGACGGGTGACGGAGCGTTTACAGGTGGTATGGTTCACGAGGCGCTGAACAACTGTCCAAAGGACCGTCCCATAGTTATCATTCTCAATGAGAACGGAATGTCTATTTCTTCGACCAAGGGGGCGTTTGCCTCATATCTTTCCCGTGTTCGTATTTCAAAGGAGTATCGGAAGCTTAAAAGCGATACTCAGAATTTTATAGACCGTATTCCTCTTATCGGAAAGCCACTTCATGCCTTTTGTTCGATTCTCAAGGATATCGTTAAGGCAGCTATATATAAGCCGAACTATTTTGAAGAGCTTGGACTCTATTATATCGGGCCGATTGACGGACATGATTATGAAAAAGTGTGCAAGGCTCTTTCTCTTGCGAAGCAGACCGGCAAGGCATGCGTAGTTCACGTCAAAACCGTTAAGGGCAAGGGATATGAGCCTGCCGAAAGCTCACCGGATGACTATCACAGCCTTGCTGCATCGCACGCCGACAGCAGCTTTCACGCTACCTTTGCCGATGAGCTTATCTCTCTTGCCGAGAGGAATAGCAAAATAGTCGGTATTACTGCAGCTATGGGAATTGGTACGGGACTCGATAGATTTGGCAGTGCATTTCACAACAGGTATTTCGACGTGGGAATTGCAGAATCACACGCACTGACCTTTGCTGCAGGACTTGCAGCAGGGGGGAACATTCCTTTTGTGGCTATATATTCAACCTTCCTTCAGCGAGGATATGATAATCTTCTCCATGATATCGCCATTCAGAATTTACCTGTAAAGCTGATGATAGACCGTGCAGGTCTTGCTGTCGGTGACGGCGCTACTCATCACGGTATATTTGACGTAGCATTTATTTCACATATTCCAAATGTGACCTTGTTGGCTCCTGCCGGTTACGCCTCGCTTCGCAGAATGACTGCTTTTGCCTTGGAGCATAATGGGGCTGTTGCTATCCGTTATCCGAATGCCTGCGAGCCTTCTGAAGCCCTTTCTCGCTTTGCTCCCATATGCCGGGAGTGCGACTGTATGATCAGCAGCGATTTTGCTTCCGAAGACTCTCCCGAGTATATTTTCATAACGTACGGTTCGCTTGTTGAGAGAGTTTGCGCTGCTGCAGATATCCTTCGTAAAGAGGGGATGTGCGTAGGTATTATTCTCGTTGAAACGTTGAAACCCTATGGTAAGGTAGCCGACAGGCTTATGCCTATTGTTTCTTCTGCAGTGCGTGTTGTGTATGCCGAGGAGGGAATAAAGAACGGTGGCGCAGCAGAGATTACACGTGAGGAGCTTATTCTTCGTGGATTTGATGCTTCGGAAAGCAAATATAGAATTGCAGCTATTGATGATTGCTTTGCCTCACCTGAAAAGCAATGTGAGCTTTACAATTACGTGGGGCTTTCACCCGAGAAGCTTGCAGAAAGAATGAAAGACTGAAAAAAAGGAGGGAGAATATGATCCATAGTATAAATGAAACGAGTGTAAGAGAGTATATCTCCCTCGTTCGTGAAATAAACCGTGGGGATAAAAAATATGCCCACGTAATAACCTTCGGCTGTCAGCAGAATGAGAGGGACAGCGAGACTGTACTCGGTCTGCTCGGTGAGATGGGCTATGAGCCTACCGATAATCCGGATATGGCTGATATTGTTGTGATTAATACCTGTGCTATCAGAGAGCACGCCGAGGTGAAGGCACTGTCGCTTCTCGGCAGATTTAAGGCGTTAAAAAAGAAAAAGCCCGATCTTATTGTCGGAGTTGTCGGTTGCATGGCTGCCGAGCCACACAGAGCCGATATGCTTAAAAAGGATTTCCATTACGTTAGCTTTACTCTCGAACCGAATATGCTTCACCGTATTCCCGAGCTGGTTTATAAAAAACTGCGTGACGGTAAACGTTCATTTATTTTCGGAGAGGATGAGGGAGATATATACGAGGATGCTCCTGCAGTGAGGCGTGATAAGCACAGGGCATGGGTATCCATAATGTATGGCTGTAATAATTTTTGCTCATACTGTATTGTTCCGTACGTCAGGGGCAGGGAGCGCAGCCGTCGCAGCGAGGATATCATTGACGAGTGCAAGACCCTCGTTGCTTCGGGGGTTAAGGAAATTACGCTTCTCGGTCAGAACGTCAATTCGTATAAATCCGATATTACTTTTCCGATGCTTCTTGGCAGGATTGCAGAAATAAATGGCGATTTTATCATACGCTTTATGACAAGTCACCCTAAGGATACCTCGGACGAGCTAATTTCGGTAATGAAAAGATATACGCCAAAGATTGCGCCGTTTTTCCATCTCCCACTTCAATCCGGCAGCAACCGTATATTGAAAGAGATGAACCGTACCTATTCGCGAGAAAGGTATCTTGAGATTGTAGCAAAGCTGAAGAGCAGCATTCCGAGTATAGCTCTATCCACCGACATCATTATTGGTTTTCCGACAGAGACTGAGGAGGATTTTGCAGATACGATGGATATTATTCGCTCTGTTGAATTTGACAACGTCTATGCATTCCTCTATTCACCGAGAGAGGGAACGAGGGCTGCCAAAATGGAGGGGACTGTTGACAGAGAAGTGAAGGACTCAAGAATGGCAGAACTGCTTAAGCTTCAGGACAAGCTATCGCTTGATCGAAATTTGCCATATGAGAACACAACACAGCGTGTTCTTGTGGACTCCTTCGGGTACCGAAACGGCGAACGAATCTGTTGTGGCAGAACGCTTACCAATAAGCTTGTCTATTTCCCGTCGGATGTGGACGCAGGAGAATTTACAAAGGTTAAAATAATTAAGGCTTGCCCATATCACCTTTTGGGCGAAGCAGAAAGAAGAGGATAAATAAATGACAAAAATTATAGAATTGGCACATGCTCTCGGTGAGGAGATCGCTAAGAGCGATGAGATAAAGAACCTTGAGGCTGCAAAGGGCGAGTTTCAGTCTGATGCCGAGCTTCAGAACAAGATGAATGAATACGAGGCAGAAAGAATGCTTCTCGGCCAGGAGTTCGCAAAGGATCCTTCTGAGGCAGATCAGCGTGCAATTGCCGACCTTCGCGCAAGAATAGAGCAGCTTTCCTCTGAGATTGGCTCTCATCCCAAGTATATCAGGTTTGCAGAGGCGCAGAGAGCGATGAATGCTCTTATGGCTGACGTAAATGCTGAGATAAAGTTCTGTATCACAGGTGAACGTCCCACCGATTGTACTCATGATTGCTCCACTTGCAGTGGCTGTCATTGATTCTGACGAAAAATAAAGAATTATGAGGTATTTTGCCCTATGGCAGAAGTTATTGTTTTAGAGAAAAGAAGCGAGCTTACAAATGCAACTCCGATGATGAAGCAGTATCTTGACGTTAAGGAGCAGTATGAGGATTATATTCTTATGTACCGTCTCGGCGACTTTTACGAATGCTTTTTTGAGGATGCTGTAATTGCCTCTCGTGAGCTTGAGCTAACTCTTACAGGCAGAGACTGTGGAGAGGGAAGACGTGCTGCAATGTGTGGCGTTCCTTTCCATAAGGCCGACGTGTACGTAGGCAGACTTGTGGAGCGTGGTATCAAGGTAGCGATTTGTGAGCAGGTAAGTGATCCAAAGGAGTCGCAAGGGCTTGTTAAGCGTGAGGTAACAAGGGTAGTTACGCCCGGTACTGTTACCGATGCCAGCCTGCTGAACGAAGGTAAGAATAACTTCCTTATGTCCATTTGCCTTTCTGAGAGTGGTATCGGTATCGCTATCGCAGATATTTCAACAGGCGAGGTATCGGCTACCTACCTTTCGGGCAAGGATTGTCTGTCGCTTCTCAGAAATGAAATAGGCGCATACCAGCCTTCCGAGATTATTATCAACCGTAAGGCTAATGAAATATCAGAAATATCCGACTTTGCTAAGGAAAGATTTTCTTCGCTTATTACCGATAATCTTTCCCGTCTTTTCGTATATGAAAAGGCAAAGGAGCTGGCACGCCATCACTTTAAGGACGAGGCAGATAAGCTTACCGAAAGCGAGATGCTGATGGCTGCCGGTGCGTTGCTTTCATATATTGAGGAAACACAGAAGACGGATGTCACTTTTGCAAAGGGTGTAAACGTATATGCAAGAGGTCAGTATCTTGAGCTCGATCTTAATACAATAAGAAATCTCGAGCTTGTGGAGGCTATGCGTGTAAAGTCGAAGCGTGGCTCGCTCCTATGGGTGCTTGATAAGACAAAGACTGCTATGGGCGCAAGACTTCTTCATTCGTGGGTGCTCCGTCCTCTTATCGACCCCGTTAGGATTTCTCACCGACAGAGTGCAGTTAAGGATATCTTCTCCGACAGGTTAAGACGTGATGAGCTTTCGGAACTTCTTGACGGTATGCTTGACATTGAGAGACTCACTGCCAAGGCAGTATACGGAACGGCGAATGCAAGAGATCTTAAGGCAATTGGAGAGAGTATAAAACATCTGCCTGAAATTAAAGCCTTGATTTCAACATTTTCATCTGCTTCTCTTAAGAGCATTACAATGGAGCTTGACACCCTTGACGATATATTCGAGCTGCTTGACAACGCCATTGACGATAATCCTCCTCTCACTATTCGTGAGGGTGGAATGATAAAGCCCGGCTTTAATGCAGACGTTGATTACTACCGTTCTATCAAGGACGGTGGCAAGGATATTATGGCATCAATCGAGCAGCGCGAGAAGGATGCTACAGGCATCAAGACTCTGAAGGTTGCTTACAACAAGGTATTCGGATATTATATTGAGGTATCCAAATCATTCGTGGATCAGGTACCCGACAGATTTGTTCGTAAGCAGACACTTACCAACTGCGAGAGATATATTACTCAAGAGCTTAAGGAAATGGAGAATACCATTTTCACTGCCGATGAAAAGCTTGTAACGCTTGAATATGAAATATTTGACAGCCTTCGTCGGTTTATTGCAGATAACAGAGAGCGTATCCGTAAGAGCGCATCTCTTGTTGCCGAGATTGACGTATACCGTTCTCTTGCTGAGGTTGCAAGCAAGAATAACTATACCTGTCCCGAAGTTGATATGTCTACGGACATTATTATAAAAGACGGACGTCATCCCGTGGTAGAAAAGTTTGTTAAGGATTCGTATTTTGTTCCGAACGATACCACGCTTGACACCTCGGCAAATAAGATAATGATTATTACAGGTCCCAATATGGCAGGTAAATCCACATATATGCGTCAGGTTGCAATTATCACCCTTATGGCGCAGATCGGTTCATTCGTTCCTGCCAGAGAGGCAAGAATCGGAGTTGTAGACAAGCTCTTCACCAGAGTCGGTGCATCAGACGATCTTGCTTCCGGACAGTCCACCTTTATGCTTGAGATGACAGAGGTTGCCTCAATTCTTAAAAACGCAACCTCCCGTTCGCTGATTATTTATGACGAGGTGGGCAGGGGAACGAGTACATACGACGGTATGTCTATTGCAAGAGCCGTTGTGGAATATACTTACTCCAAGAAAATCGGCGCGAAAACTCTTTTTGCCACTCATTATCACGAGCTTACCGATATGGAGGATGAGCTGCCGGGTATTGTTAATTACAACATTGCCGCAAAGAAGCGTGGCGATTCAATCACCTTCCTTCGTAAGATTGTTCGTGGTGGAACGGATGATTCCTACGGTATCGAGGTTGCGAAGCTTGCAGGAGTTCCTAACGAAGTTGTTAAGAGGGCGAGAGAGATACTTAAGGATATAGAAGCCGATAAGCCCGTCGAAAGAACCGTAAAGAGAGAAGAACCTTCTACCTTCGATCTCTTTACAGGAATTACCGAATCGATAGAGAGTGAAGTTGCCGACCGTATCCGTTCGGTAGATATTAACACGCTTACACCTATCGAGGCTATAAACATGATTTTTGAGCTTAAGAAAAAGCTGTCGGATTAAAAGGTATAAATTTATGGGAAAAATTAACGTACTTGATTTTGAAATAGCTAACCTTATCGCAGCAGGCGAGGTGGTTGAAAGACCCTCGTCGGTTCTTAAGGAGCTTATAGAGAATTCAATAGATTCGGGTGCTACAAGCATCGTCGCAGAGATAAAGCGAGGTGGTGTTGCGCTTATCCGAGTGTCCGATAACGGCTGTGGTATGGAAAGAGAGGATCTCCCTGTGGCTATCAAGCGTCACGCTACAAGTAAAATCAGGGCGCGAGAGGATCTTGAGAGCATAATGACTCTCGGTTTCCGTGGTGAAGCTCTTGCAGCTATATCCTCGGTTTCTCAGGTAACTATAATAACCAAAACTGCCGATGCGGCCGATGGATCCATGCTTGTCAGCGAGGGTGGTAAAATACTTGATATTTCGGAGGTTGGTTGCTCTACCGGTACAACGGTGGTTGTGGAGAATCTATTTTTCAACGTTCCGGCACGCCGTAAGTTTCTGAAGAAGGATTCAACAGAGGCAATGAACTGCGCAGCACTTGTTGAAAAGGTTGCGCTTTCGCGTCCCGACATATCTATTCAGATGCTTGTAGACGGTGAGGAACGTTTCAAGACCCCGGGTGACAAGGACCTTCTTAACACTATTTATGCCGTATACGGTAAGGATTTCGCTTCCAAGCTTATTAAAGCAGACGGAATAGCTAACGGTATTCACGTTCACGGATATATCGGCAGAAGCGATAACGTAAGAAAAAACAGAAATTATCAGAATATATTTATCAACGGCAGATACGTTAAGAGCCTGACGGCTATGGCTGCCATTGAGAAGGCGTATACGTCTTATATTGCTCATGAGGCGTTTCCTACGTGTGTGCTGTTTCTGGATATGAATCCTAATCTGGTTGACGTAAACGTTCATCCTGCTAAGCTGGAGGTTAAGTTCGCAAGCGAGCAGCCTGTTTTTGAAGCAGTCTACTATACAGTCAAAAGAGCAATTGAGGATCACGAATACCGTCCCGAAATGCAGCTTTCGCAGAAGCGTACCGACAGGAATGCAACCGGTGCATTCGTTCCGATCGGTGAGGATACAAAGGGAAAACAGATTTCTATTCCTACAGAAAGAAGCTCCTATTCTCAACCTTCATCCGGCACGCATACACCTGCTGTGGCTCAAAGCGTTGTACCTAAGGCAACACCCTCGCGTCCTACGGTAGATTATTCAAGACCGCTTAAGGTATCGAGTGGTGTAGGCGAGGGCTTTGGTCCGAAGGATACCCCTTCGCCCATGACGCCTAAAAGCTCGGTTGAGCTGCTTGAGAGATATTCGAAAGCAACTCCGAGTACGGACTACGCACCTGTAGAGTCGAAGATAATCACCGAGCCGCCTCTTCCCGAGATCAGAGTAGAGGAGTCTGAGCCTGAGTATAAATTTATAGGCGAGGCATTTAACTGCTATTTGTTGGTTGAGTATGAGGATGCAATGCTTGTTATAGATAAGCATGCTGCTCACGAAAGGGTAATTTTTGAGGAGCTTAAGGAGATTACGGAGCGCGACGGGAAGGTTGCATCGCAGGGACTTCTTCTTCCGATAACAGTGATTCTTTCTCCAGACGAGCTTGCCTGTGCAAACGAGTACAAAGAGGAGCTTTCTCTTGTGGGCTTTGAATATGAGCTTCTTGATGGGTATGCAAATCTTATATCCATTCCTTCGTCAATAGGCAGCATGGAGGCAGAATCCTTGTTTACAAAGATGGTTGACGATATTATAGACGGTAAGGGAAATCCTGAGATTACCGAGAAGATCCGTCGCGAGCAGGCGCTTTATCAGATCGCCTGTAAGGCAGCGATAAAGGGAGGCAGAGTTTATGACAGCTCTGTTTCCGAATGGATAATCAAAAAGGTTCTCACGCTCCCCGATGTAATTGTTTGTCCTCACGGCAGACCCATTGCGTACAGGCTTACCAAGACAGAGCTTGACCGTCAGTTTGATAGAATTAAATAAGCGAAAGGTAATTATTATATAAATGGGCAAATTCACTTTACTTAAAACCGAGGGCAAGGCTCGCAGAGGAAGATTTGAGACTGTCCACGGTACGATAGAGACCCCCGTATTCATGAATGTTGGAACTTCGGCAGCGATTAAAGGTGGTATATCTACAATGGATCTTAAGGAGGTAAACTGTCAGGTTGAGCTTTCCAACACCTATCACCTCCATATCCGTCCCGGAGACGATCTTATCTATCGCATGGGTGGACTTCATAAATTCTTTAATTGGGACAGACCTGTTCTAACCGATTCGGGTGGATTTCAGGTGTTCTCGCTTGCTAAGCTCAGAAAGATAACCGAGGAGGGTGTTACCTTCAATTCTCACATGGACGGCAAGCGCATTTTTATGGGTCCCGAGGAATCTATGAGGATTCAGTCGCATCTTGGTTCTACTATTGCAATGGCATTTGACGAGTGCGTTGAAAATCCTGCACCCTATCAGTATGTAAAGAATTCTCACGAGCGTACAATCCGTTGGCTTAAGAGATGCCGTGACGAGATGGACAGGCTAAACGCCGAGGAGGGTACCGTAAATCCTCATCAGATGCTTTTTGGTATTAACCAGGGTGGTACCTATGAGGATCTTCGTATCGAAAATATGAAGGCTATCCGTGAGATCGAGTGTGACGGCTATGCTATCGGTGGTCTTGCTGTTGGCGAGAGTGCCGACGTTATGTATCATATTATCGAAACCGTAGAGCCCTATATGCCTACGGATAAGCCGAGATATCTTATGGGTGTCGGTACGCCTCAGAATATCGTTGAGGCAGTGTACCGTGGTGTAGATTTCTTTGACTGCGTAATGCCAAGCCGTAACGCGCGTCACGGTAATCTTTTCACCTGGAAGGGTAAGATGAATCTTCTTAACGAAAAGTACGCCGAGGACTCAAGACCCATAGCCGAGGAATGCGGATGTCCTGCCTGCCGTAATTACACCAGAAGTTATATTCGTCACCTGTTTAAAGCCAGAGAGGCTCTTGGTATGCGTCTTGCCGTATTGCATAATCTTTATTTCTATAACGATCTTATGCAGAAGATCAGAGATGCTCTTGATGAGGGGAGATATGAGGAATTTTATCATACCTATGTAGACCTTCTCGCAGAACGCAGAAAGGATTAAAATGGGGTTTATTTCAAGGCAGATTGAGAAAATATATAGGAGTGTGTTGTTCAGAAGGCATGATCCTGATGAGAGCGTGTTCTATTTTTCTCACAATGATTTTGATGGACTTTCAGCAGAGGAGTTTTCTTTTAAGAGCAAGAGAGGGCATCTTCTTCGTGGTAATTTTTATTACTATCCCAATCATCGTACAGACAGACTTGTCGTATTTGAGCACGGTATGGGAAACGGTCATAACGGTTATTTTCGGGAGATTGAACTGATTGCAAAGCAGGGGTATCTTGTATATTCCTACGACCATACCGGCTGTAATAGGTCAGATGGAGAGCATATTTACGGTCTTTCGGGTTCGCTTTCCGATCTTGATGATTGTATCACTGCATTAATAACCGAACGTGGCTACAGCGCAGATAGAATTTCGGTTATTGGTCACAGCTGGGGTGGATTTTCATCTTTAAATATTCTTAATTTGCATCCACAGTTACACAGCGTTGTGGCTATGTCGGGCTTTACTTCTGTTTCTGTAATGCACAGTCAGCTGATACCGTATCCGTTTTGTCGTGTTTTATATAACTTAGAGAAGGAAACCAATCCCGGCTATGTAGACTCAGATGCACTGCCTGCTTTGAAAAATACCGATCGTCCGGTCTTTGTTATTCATTCTACCGATGATAAAACCGTAAGCTATAAGAAGAATTTCCTTACTCTTTCCGAGGGGCTTAAAGACAAAAATAATATAGAGTTTCTTACGGTTAGTGGCAGTGGTCATAATCCTACCTATACTGCTGAGGCGTTTGCATATAAGGAAAGATTTTTTAAAGACTTAAAAAAACAGAAAAAAAGAGGGAAGCTTGAAACAAAGGAGCAGAAGATAGCCTTTGCCTTAAGGTATGATTGGTATAAAATGACCGAGCAGAACGAGGACGTCTGGCGTAGGATTTTTGGTTTTCTTGAAAGATAATTTTTTTTCTTGACAAATTAAGGCTAATATGCTATTATGAAATAAAAAGGAGTAGAGTATGAAAACGTCAATATTTCGTTCATCCGGCTTTAAGTTGGTTTTATTATCACTTATGCATTTTGTAACCGACGGCCTTTGCTCCTTTCTTGTTTTCTCAAAATTATATCCCAATAACGCGCCACAGGCTATATTGATTTTCTTTGCCTATAATATCCTTGCGTTCGTTACTCAATCTCCTGTTGGCATTCTTTTAGATAAGTATAATAAACCTAAGCTTTTCCTGGCTATTAGTATGGGAGCCATGCTTGTCGGCTATTTGCTAAGTGATTTTTGCATTATATCTGTTGTTCTGATCGGCTTAAGCAACTCGCTCTTCCATGTTGCCGGAGGTAAGTATGTAACCGATAAAAGTGGTAACGATATTTCACACCTCGGCATCTTTGTTTCTACGGGAGCAATCGGCCTGGTGCTTGGACAAAGATATTTATCATTTACTCTCATGCCTTACATATTCTTCCTAATTCTTTTTGCTTGTGGTTTTTTAGTTATTTTCTCGAAGGATAGCGAAACTAAATCATATACCGAGGAATATGAGAGTAAGAATGGTGCTGCTTTGGCGTTGGTTGCTGTAATTGCAGTTGTTGCGATACGCTCATTCGTCGGTAAAGTGGTTGCTCCGGATTTTACCTTGTCAGGACATATTTTCCTTGTTATTTCTATCGCTACTGCGCTTGGTAAAGCTATGGGTGGCATTTGTTCAAAGTATTTAGGCATAAAGACAACCACGTATATATCAATGATTGTAGCATCGTTATGCCTGACACTTGGAGCAGGCAGTATGCCTTTGTTTATTTTAGGTGTATTTGCATTTAATTTTTCTATGCCGATAACACTTTATTTTGCAAACATTTTATTGAAGGGAAGCGAGGGCTTTGCCTTTGGCACTCTTGCAGCTGCACTTATACCCGGATATCTTATCGCCATGTCATTCACGTATTCAATCGCAGTGCGTATTTGTACGGTGGCGCTCTGTATTCTGTCTATGGTTGTTATGATAATTGTTTCTAAGAGGATTAAATACGATGCTGGTAGCGCTGATATTAACCATAATCATTGAATGCTCGGTTCTTTTCCTTTTTAAAGAGAAAGAAAAATTCTTTTATTTCTATTGGATAGCTGTAACCTCGTTTACAAATCTTTCAGCCAATCTTTATCTTTCTCTTGCTTTTGTGGAAACAAATGCAGAATATTGGTTTTCTGCTTTAGTTGTTGAGCTGATAGTATTCCTGGTTGAGTTTATTTTGTGTCTTGTTTATACCGGTGATTTGAAAAAGAGTATTAAATACAGCTTGATATGTAATCTCACAAGCTTTCTGATCGGATTAATTATTTTAAAAATATAGGAGGAGTATTATGTTTTTACTTGATGTACTTAGTCCCGTCATCCTTGTTGTGCCTGCAGCAGCTATAATTGGAATTGTCGTTGCGGCAATCGTTATTGTCGTTGCAATCGTAAAGAAACTGCGCAGATGATTTTTTCGAACAAAAACCAATAAATATCCCCCCGTTTATGAACGGGGGGATATTTATATATAATAACAAAACTGTCGGAAAAGCAATCAGTGTTCACCACAGTTACCGTCAAACATTCCACTCATATCGCAGAAATAATCCTCGTCTGTTTTCTTAAATCCGATTGCAAGCAAAAGCCTCTCGTTTGCTGCATTGCTTGCAGCGTGGCAGCTATGTGCGCCACACAGATCAATAAAGTTCATTGTTTGTCTTGCAAGGATGAACATGGCTTCAAAATCGTCTCTTGCCGGAGCTTCTTTAATATCGTATATGTAGCCATACTCGCCGATCTCGAACTGGGTCATTCCCATTATTTCTCCCGACTCTATATCATACATCTGATAGGCAAAGGCATCGGGGTGGTATTCTGCACCACAAATTTCACAAATCTCTTTCTGCCTCGTTTTTTCCTGAATAGGTGTGATTTTAAACATTATCTCTGTTCCTTCGTCGCTTTGTATAGATAGTCAACCTCGCTCTGCTCAAGGTATCTCCATTTGCCTACGGGAAGCCCGTCAAGCTTCAGATTTCCGATGGAAACCCTGGAGAGCCTTTTGACGGTAAGCTCTGCAGCCTCACACATCTTTCGTATCTGCCTGTTACGTCCTTCATAGAGGGTGAATTTCAGAACGGTGCCACTCTCGTCTTCTCCTGTGATAACCACGTCACAGGGCTTTATTTTATATCCGTCTATTTCAAGCGCAGAGGTGAGTATATCAAGCTGCGATTCGCTTACCTCACCACCAACCTTTACACGATAAACCTTAGGTATGGTATGGCTTGGGTGGGTAAGTCTGTTCTTCAGCTCACCGTCATCGGTGAGAAGGATCATACCCTCGCTTATCATATCAAGCCTGCCAACAGGGTATACTCTTGCCTCCACGCCGTCAAGCAGGTCGGTAACGCACTTTCTGCCTCTGTCATCGGTTGTGGAAGAGAGATATCCTCTCGGCTTATTTAACATAATATAGGTATACTTTTTCTTTTCATATCTGATTCGTTTACCCTTGTATGCCACCACGTCAGACGCAGGGTCGATCTTCATTCCGATAGATGCAACGTGACCGTTTATCGAAAAGCTTCCTCTCTCAATCTCTGCCTCAGCAGCTCTTCTCGACATAAGACCAGAGTCTGCTATAAATTTTTGAAGTCTCACTTTTTCCATTGTTATCTCCATTTATTGTCAAATATAGAAAGTATTTTATTAAATAATCCTTGTTTTTCTGCTTTTTCAATTGATTCTGTTGCTACCAAAGGAACTCTCTTTACAACTTCACCGTTCATTGTATATATTATCTCACCAAGAATGTCGCCTCTGTTAATCGGAGCGATTGCGTATCTTACAAGAGTGATTTCTTCTTTTGCAGCATCTCGGTCTGTCTCGGTGATAATATATGCGCCCTCTGTATTTGCAACGGTGATTTTTTCGCTTTTACCGTCAATTACCGGAACAGAGTATACATGATCAAACTCATTGGTAAGACACAACCTTTCAAGTCTGTCATATCCGTAGTTCATCATAACGGAATGATCCTTCCAATCTCCAGGCGCATCAAGTGTAACCGTAATAAAGCAAAGTCCGTCTTTTTCCGACGCACCTACAAGGCATCTGCCACTTTTTTTCGTAAAACCCGTCTTTACTCCTATACATCCTTCGTAAAGCTGCAGAAGCTTGTTATGATTTACATAGGTTCTGCTTCTTTCCTCGGTGGCAAAGGTTCTTTTATAAGTAGAAACTATTTTTTTAAATTCCTCATTTTTCATAGCCTCGGCAGCGATAAGCGCAAGCTCACGTGCAGTGGTGTAATGCTTCTCGCCATCGAGTCCGTGTGGATTTTCAAAATGCGTGTTGCTAAGCCCTAACTTTTCGGCTCTATCGTTCATCATATCGGCAAATGCTTCTACGTTACCACCTATATGGTAGGCAATGGCAGTCGCAGCATCATTTGCACTTTGCAGCAACAGGGCATACAGCAGTTCTTCCATGGTGAGAACGTCTCCACGCTTCAGATAGGCAGAAGAGCCTTCAATCCCGATAGCAGCATCCTCTATTTCAACTTTTTCGTCCATAGTGCTGTTTTCAAGCGCAATCAAAGCTGTCATGATCTTTGTTGTGCTTGCCATTGGTAATCGCTCATCAGCATTTTTGGAATATAGAAAAACATCAAGGTCAGGCTGATAAAGTACGGCAGATTTCGCACTTACCGAAAAACCACTGCTTTTATGCTCGCCAAATGCATATATTGTAAGAAACGAGAATATTATTGCCGCAAGAATAAGCGCAGCAAGAAAAATTCCTTTGTTATCTCTTTTCATTCTGAACACTCCTTTTCCTTATCTTTAGAAAAGAGAGTGAATGATATACTATGAAATTTATGACAGTGCACCTTTAATTTTTTCAATAATCTCGGGTGCTCGCTCAATAAGGTTCAGGATTTTATCTACGTCCTGATTTCCACCGTTTACCTGAATGAGATTAACCTCAGCATCTCTACCAACGGTCAGGAAGGCTACCGGAGTAATTGAAAGACCTGTTCCTCCACCACCACCGAAGTTCTGATCTGTCTCATGTCTGCCTTTGCCGTAATCTATTCCACCGGTGGCGATACCCATCGATACCTTTGATACAGGGATTACCGTTACCCCACTTGGAGTGGTAATTGCGCTACCGATAACGGTCTCCATATCGGTAAAGCTTTTTATACCCTCGATAGATGCCTTGATAATGTCACTCATTTTATTCTCCGACATATTTTATCCTTCTTGCTCTTTTTTCTTCGTACAAGCCACGTCTGAATGTCAGGGCAGCGTGAATAAGCTGGAAAAGTCTGAGCTTAACTGTAACGTAGTATTGAGCCTTGGTAATGTCGGGGGATGAAATGATTGCATTATCACAAAGTATAAGCTTTTTAGCTTTCGTTTTTAAATAGGCTATAATAGAGTAAATAAGTCCTTGATAGCCAAAGGGCTTGACAAGCGTCATAGTGCCGAATGAGTCGATTTTGCAGGGAAGGGCAATTTGCTTTATCTCCAGCTCGCAGTTTTTGGTACGACTCAGTGTTCCGGCAATAATCCTGATATAAGCTCTTGCACTCAGCTTGTCGGTTTCCTTTTTTTCTTTTTCGTTGTTTTTGTTTTCTTGGTATAGACAGATGGCAAGCAGAGGCAGATGAATCTCCACCCGTAATATTTCCTCCTTTATGACTCTGACCCACACAATACGCGTCAGAATGAAAAAGAAAAGAAAAATAAGAATAAGACTTATCTGTACCCCTGCCATGCATCTCCTTTTATTCGTCGATAATATCGTCCTCTGCCGATACCTCGTTTTCGTATTCAGCCTGTACGGAGGTTGTCTCGGCATCACCGTTACCGTCGTCTGTATCGCTGCTATCCTTAACCTCAAGGTCTTCATCCGAAATGGCTATCTGTTCATTTTGGGCGGCATCGGAGTCCTCTTCTATACCGTCCATTCTTGCAAACATTGCTCTGATCTCCTCGGCTGTCTGAGGGAGGGCATCAATGCTGGAAAGGCCAAAGGCGCGAAGGAAATCCGGCGTGGTGCCGTAAAGCATAGGACGGCCGGGAGCATCAAGGCGTCCCTTCGATTCAATAAGACCACGGTCGATAAGGTTGTTCATCGCATATGATGAGTCCACGCGTCTGAGCGTATCCACGAACAATCTTGTAACCGGCTGATTATACGCAACGATTGCAAGCGCCTCCATAGAGGATGAGGAGAGCGTACCACTCTTTCTTATACCAAGAGCATCACGTATTTCGGCGAGATAGTATTTCTTGGTACAAAGCTGACATGAATCTGCGTATGTAAGAAGGATTACTCCCCTGGGGATATCCGAATTGTTGTATAGCTCTGCATATTTTGAAACCTTTTCCTTGATTTTGGACGGTGTGGTTTCAAACACTCTGGCAAGTGTAGCATAATTTATAGGGTGTCCGGCAGCAAAGAGAATTGCCTCAAGCGCCTCTTCGAAGATAACAGGACGCTCGCTTTCCTGAATCTGTGGCGCAGATGTAGTCTGAGTCTCAATCTGCTCGCCCTCTTTAATTATTTCACTCATTATCATCGTCATCCTTTTCGCTGTCATTATTTTCTGTCGGGTTGGAGTCAAACTCACTTTCGGTCGCAACCGACGGATCGTAATCCGGATTGAGGGTGAACATCATTTCGAGTCCGGTTTCGTTATACTCAACAACGTCCTCAACCACGGTTATCGTTGTAATAAGTATTCTGCGCAGCTTAATAAGCTCCAGAACACCCATGAATCTTGCTACAAGCTCTGCACGTGATTCGGAATCTTTAAGTAAGAAGAATAAAGATGCCTCCTTAACCTCTTCAAGCACAAGACACATCTCTTCAATTTTTTCCTCTACCGAAACCACCTTGTGTTTGATAAGGGGATTAACAAGCTCGGTGGGATGCCGTTGTGCCTCGGCAACCTTAATTCTTTTAAGCACCGATTCCAGTGCCTTGACAAGCATATCTGCATTGAGATTTAACGGCAGACCCTTTTCCGGGGGAACTTCGTCCGTTCCCTTAACGTATCTGCCCGAATATTCGTCATATCTGGGCTTAAGCTCCTTTGCCACAAGCTTTGCCTGCTGATAAAGCATAAGTGCATCGGCAATCTCACGTCTCGGGTCATTCTCGGTACCTTCCTCGTGGGGAAGAAGCATACGGCTCTTTATAAGCATAAGCTCGCTTGCCATAACGATAAATTCGCTGGCAATATCAGGATCCATTTTCTGTGCCTCTTCAATATATTCCATATACTGATCGCAGATAAGCGCAATTGGAATATCGGTTATGCTCACCTTATTCTTACTGATAAGCGTGAGAAGAAGATCAAGTGGCCCCTCAAACTGATCGAGGCGATAGGTTAATTGTTCAATCATATAAAAGTCCTTTCAGATAAAAGGGTCATATTTTAAGGAAAGGGATAAGCTGCCAGAAGCCAAGCATCAGATCCGATACCCAATGGATTACAGTGCCGAGCATATCCGAGAGCGAAAGCGCGCCTGCAAGCCAATAGAGTACAGGGATGTTTCTGACAAGTGGAATCATTCTGACACCCATCGCTGCATAGTCACCAAGCAAAAGCCAGGCAAGCACACCGTAATAAATCTTTCTCTCGTATTTCATAATAGCAAAATACTTGTCGGGAGGAAGAATAACGTTCAGGAGCCTGGACCCGTCAAAGGGAGGTATGGGCAGAAGATTAAAGAGTCCCAGACCGATATTTACGGAATGGAAAATAAACAAAAAGTTCAGCGTATTGCTTACAACGTTAAAAGCAAAATCCGACTCAAAGCGTATATCTCTTACCAATGCAAAGGTGAGAAGATAAAGGAATGCCGAAATAAAACCGAGCACAAGATTTGATGCAGGGCCTGCAGCAGCAGTTATAGCAAAATCCTTCTTTGGATTTTTAAAGTTTCTCGGGTTGATGGGAACAGGCTTTGCCCAACCAACGTGGAACAGCACCATACATATAGCACCGTAAGGGTCTATATGGTGCAGTGGATTAAGGGTCAGCCTGCCCATATTCTTTGCAGTATCGTCACCAAGTCTGTATGCTGCATAACCGTGACAGTATTCATGTACCGTCAGCGCGATAAGCGCAGCAATGGCTGACAAAATATAGTATAACACCTGATTCATAATTTTATCCTTCTGAAATCTAAGAAATTGCGTCGAAAATTTTCTTCCAGACCTCGTCCTTGCCTTCACGTGTCACTGAGGAGAAGGGAATAATCTCAATTCCCGTTCCTTCAAAGAATTCATGCTGCAGCTCTTCGATTCTGTTTTTAAGCGCAGTTTTTGAAAGCTTATCTGTCTTTGTGGCAACGAGAATAAAGGGGATTTCTCTATCGATCATCATATTTATCATAAGAATATCATCATCGGTAGGTCCCGTTCTGTTATCCATAAGCTGAATTACCAGCTTAAGAGCATCGGCAGAGGGATTCTTCAGAAAATAATCCTCGGTAAGCGAGCTCCAGGAACGCTTGGAGTCCATAGAACGCTTAGCATAGCCGTAACCGGGAAGGTCGACAAGAAATATCTTCTTGTCCACGTTGTAAAAGTTGATAGTAATGGTTTTTCCGGGGGCAGAGGAAACTCTTGCAAGCGACTTTCTTCCAAGCAGAGTGTTGATAAGTGAGCTCTTGCCTACGTTGGATCGACCCGAAAGAGCAATCTGAGGTCTGGGGTCGCGAGGAAACTGTGCCCTCGCACCTGCAGTAAGAGCTATATCGCAATTATTGACGTTTATTTTCATTATTATGTGTCCTTTTAAAGTTAATTACAAAGAGCAGCGTTGAGTACGTCATCGGCTGTCTTGCAGGGGATAAACCTCAGATGCTCTCTTGCCTCAGCATCAATGTCATCAAGATCACGCATATTGTCCTCGGGAATGAGCACTGTGCTGATTCCTGCTCTGTAAGCAGCAAGAGTCTTTTCCTTAAGTCCACCGATAGGCAGCACCTTGCCACGAAGGGTTATTTCGCCCGTCATAGCAACGTCACGCTTAACCTTAATACCTGCAAGCGCACTGACCATAGCCGTAACCATTGTAACACCTGCAGAAGGGCCATCCTTAGGGATAGCTCCCTCGGGGAAGTGAACGTGAATATCCTTATCCTTATAGAAGGTGGGAGCTATGCCGTATTTATGAGTAACGGTACGAACGTAAGAGTGAGCGATTTTTGCCGATTCCTTCATAACCTCACCCAGCGAGCCTGTAAGCTCAATTTTACCACTACCCTCCATAACGGCAACCTCAACCTTGAGAAGATCGCCACCAACCTGAGTATAAGCAAGACCGTTTACAGTACCGATCGGATCATTCTCCTCAAGACGTTCGGGAATAACCTTGCGTTTACCGAGATATTCGGAAATATTTTTTTCGGTAATTCTTACACTCTTCGCCTTTCCCTCGGCAATTTTCTTCGCACTTTTACGGATAAGCGATGCGATCTCTCTTTCAAGATTTCGAACGCCTGCTTCCTTGGTATAGTTACGTATAAGCGCAAGAATACCCTCATCGGTAATTCTGAATACACGGGCAGGAACGCCGTTACGCTTAAGCTGCTTTGGAATAAGGTGATTTTTTGCTATATCCAGCTTCTCGGAATCATTGTAGGTTGAAAGCTCGATTATTTCCATACGGTCGAGCAGGGGAGAGGGAATTCCATCATAGCTGTTTGCCGTTGCAATAAAGAGCGTGTCTGACAGATCAATGGGAATTTCCATAAAATTGTCACGGAATGCCTTGTTTTGCTCAGGGTCGAGAACCTCGAGCAGTGCAGAGGTGGGATCGCCTCTGAAATTAGATGAAAGCTTGTCTATCTCATCGAGAACAATAACAGGGTTCTCGCTTTTAGCATTGATTATTGCCGAGACGATACGGCCCGGCATTGCACCGACGTAGGTCTTTCTGTGACCTCTGATCTCTGCTTCATCGTGCATACCACCGAGAGAAACGCGCGCATACTTTCTGCCAAGCGCCCTTGCCACCGATGCAGCGATAGAGGTCTTGCCAACACCGGGAGGGCCCACGAGACAGATTATCTGGTTCTTAACGTCGGGAGTAAATTGTCTTACTGCAACAAACTCAAGAATTCTGTCCTTAACCTTAGTCAGACCGTCGTGATCTGCATCGAGTATTTTCTTTGCCTCCTCAACAGAAACGGTTTCTTCACTCTTGATACCGAAGGGATAGTCAAGACAGGTGTCAAGGTAGCTGCGAATAACCGTACCTTCTGCTGCACCAAAGGGAGTTTTTGCCAGCTTGGCAAGCTCCTTGTAGAGCTTCTCCTTTATTTCATCGGGCATCTTTGCAGCAGCAATTTTTTCGTCGTATTCCTTAAGCTCGTCATCATCCTCGTATTCGCCAAGCTCGCCTTGCAGTGCCTTTATCTGCTCACGGATGAAGTAGTCCTTCTGGTTTTTATCAATCTTCTCGCGTACGGTACGCTGTATATCGCGCTCAGTCTGAAGAATCATAAGCTCTTCACCGAGAGCGACAAGAAGCTTTTCGAGTCTTGCTCTGGAGGTTACTGCTTCAAGCACGTTTTGCTTGTTTTTATAGTCAATGATTGCAGACGATGCGACAAAATCGGCAAAATATCCGGGAGACCTTATCGCCTCCGCAGCAATCCTCATCTCCTCGTCAAAGTTGGGATGCAGGCTTACAAGCTGGCGAAGCATATTGTTTGCCTCCAGCATAAGTGATTCAAGCTGTGGTGTGGGCTTATAGCTTTGCTTTTCTTTTTTTGCGATAACCGATGCAACAAGATATCCACTGTCCTCGTGTACAGGTCCAAGCTTTGCTCTCGATATTCCCTCGAAAACAACCGACAGATTACCGTGAGAATTCTTGACAACGTGCTTAATCTCGGCAACAATTCCCATTTTATAGAGATCCTCTACATCGGGCTCATCAACGGCAATATCGCGTTGTGCCACAAGCAGCACCTTTGCGTCATACAGCGTTGCAGCTGCAGTAAATGCCTTGAGGGACATCGGCCTGACAATCTCTATATTAAGCTGCACTGCAGGAAATCCTACAACACCGCGAAGCGGTATAAGTGGCAGCGTCAATTCTTCAAATATATCTACTTTTTCTGACATTTTTTATAACCTTTCTGACATTTGCGCATATAAAATCATTATATTATAGCATATTTAAAATAAAAAGTCCATAGCTTTAAGAAATTTAACAAAAGATTTAAAATATTAAGTCGGCATTTTCATTTTTAATAATAGTTAATCTTTTGAATGCTTGACAACTGTAAAATATAGTAGTAAAATAGAATTGTAAAATACTTGTTAAACTATCGGTCGACGAAGCTGTATGTCTCTCAAACGAGGACCAAAGTGCGATACTTGAATATAGTTAGTTATCAGTTTACTAATAAGGAGGTAAAGCAAATGAAGAAACTATTAGCTTTATGCTTGATACTTATTGTGTTGTCAACATGCTTATTGACTTCCTGTAGTGTCAACAATTACAAACCCATTTCTCTGAAATATCAGAATTCTGATTATGCACCCTATACCGATGGAGAGCCCAAAAGCTTTTTGGTCGATCTGCTCAATAATAGCAAATGGCATAATGACGTTGCAAAATGCGATTGTGATTACACCGTAATGATGAAGAATCAACGAGAGATTTCTTACCACAGCGAAAGTGGAACTTTTATAGATTATGATTTTGGCAAATCCCTGACGCTCAGAGAAGAAGACAGAGTTAAACTTAACGATTACTTTACTGTAATTATGTGCGAAAGCAACGTTCATTTCTTTGACGAAAACCACAGGTGTACCATCTGTGGCTTTGAGATGACTGAATAGAATAAAGATACCAATATGAAGAAAATAGCTACATTATTGCTTTGCATTGTTGTTTTATTAACACTTGTTGGGTGCAGCTCAAAAAAATTGGAGAAACCCGAAACCAATCTTGAATTTTGGATTGGAGAAAACGTTGATGATGTTGATTTTTCAAACTACCAAATGAAATACGGTATGTTCGGCGGTAATATGTATTATGGCACAGGTTACGTTCCAACGCTTGATGAAAACGAACAGCAGGTAGATCCCGAACACTGTGTAATAGTAACAAATCGTTCAGGTATTGTATTTTAATTCATGAACAAGGAGGATGTCAATATGAAGAAGTTTATAGCGTTAGTATTGTGTATGCTGACTTTGTTTGCGCTCTCTGCTTGCTCCACTCCTATCTATCCCGGATTGCCCGATATAAGCGAAAATCCGATGAAAGGCATTGAGATTTACTGTTGGCAGGACGGCGACGAATGGAAATGCGGTGGCACAGAAGGTACAAATAGAATGAAAACTGACGAGGAAATACGCGCCTTGCAGGTCGTTACAATTCCTCAAATGAAAAAAATCCTTGAACAAAAAGGGCTTACCGATTGCTTTTCAGTAATACTCGTTGACCTATCAGGCGATGAGGTTGTATATCTTGACGTCGAGGAAAATATGACGCAAATTGCAACACTTGAAATGCAGTTAGGTAAAACCGAATAATAAGGAGGTATAGCGAATGAAAAAGTTATTAGCTTTATGCTTGACAGTAGTTTTGGCGCTCTCTTGCCTTACTGCTTGTGATACGTTTAATAGCATTTTCGGAGGAAAATCCGGCGTTAGTAAAGAATACTACGAAAACTGCGCCGTTTTTACATTTGACGATTTTGAGAGTAAAATTTGTATAACACTTGACCGCACAGGTCTTGGCGAAGGTACAATCTATTATCAAGTAAACCTTGAAGAAGGCGCTTTAAGTGTTAAATATTCGGATGCAGGTCTTGTCAATGAAAATCAGCTTCTTTCCGAGTTTACAGCAGTTGACGAAATGCCAATTAACGGC
>JAFTON010000118.1 GCA_017463765.1 Clostridia bacterium
AGACTTTATCGGGGGTTTTGCATAATTCACAAAATCAGGCAAGGATGCCTTATTAAGGGGGTACGGATATGAAGTTCACAGCGATCAAAGAAAATCATCTGTATTCCAAAGCGTATTCGAAGGGCAAGAGAGCAGTGACGTCGGCTCTCGCAGTTTACGTATTACCCGATTATGCCGCAAAGCGACTTGCGAAGGCACACCCACAGAAGACGGTGGTTAACCGTATCGGTCTTACCACGTCAACAAAGCTTGGAGGCGCGGTTATAAGAAATCGCACACGCCGTATTATGCGCGAAGGACTCAGAGCACTTGAGAAGGAAAAGACACTCAAGGTTGGCTTTTTAATCGTTATCGCAGCGCGCTCTGCGGCTGTTGGCCTCAAAAGCGACGAGATTAAGGATCAGCTTGATCTCGCATTCAAAAAGCTCGGTATGTATGCCGATAATAAAGGTTAAGCTATGAAGCACGTGATGATATGGCTCATACGCCTTTATAAAAAATACATCTCACCCCTAAAACCGCCCTGCTGCAGGTTTACACCGACCTGCTCGGCCTATGCCATCGAGGCATTTCAGAAACGTGGCTTTTTTGCAGGCTTTATCCTTATGACCTGGCGACTGTTGCGTTGCAACCCCTTCTGTCGAGGAGGTTACGACCCGGTGCCCGATAAAGGATTCAAGAGCTTCTCAAAATGCAGGGAAACCGAAGGTGAGAATGATGCATCGCACTTCTGTTGCGATAAGCATACCGACACGACAGAATAAGAAAAGGAAAACGAAAAATGTTAGATTGGCTTTACGAATTTATCGGAACCATGCTATCATGGTTCAGTAGCCTGTTTGGTGGAAAATACGTCTTTGGACTTTTACTTTACGCCCTTGTTTTTAAGCTTCTGTTTCTTCCCTTCTCGATCAAACAACAGAAGAATCAGATCAAAATGGCGCAGCTTACGCCCAAGATCGAGCTTATCAAAGCAAAATACAGAGGAAGAACCGACCAGGTAACGATGCAGAAGCAGCAGCAGGAGATCATGGAGCTTCAGCAGAAGGAAGGCTACAGCCCCTTCTCCGGATGTCTTCCCCTCCTCCTTCAGTTACCTATCATCACCTTCCTTTATAAGATTATCAGAGGACCTCTCTCCTATATCTGTGGACTCAGTGCAGATGAGATCACTGCCATCAAGAACGTGCTCGGCTCTACTCAGATAGACGAGATCCAGCTCGTTGGTGAGATCAACAGATACACCGGCACAGGTCTTGCAGAATATGCAGACAAGCTGGCAAAGCTTCCCGACCTTACCCTTTTTGGTACAGAGCTTGCAGGAACTCCCTGGGATTCGCTTACAAGCAATTTCTCCTGGATAGTGATTATTCCCATTATCGCGGCAGCTCTTACATGGCTCTCCATGTTCCTCACCCGTAAGTGGAATGCAAATCCCGCGACTCAGACCCAGGATGCGCAGGCAAACGCATCTATGAAGATGATGGATCTTATGATGCCCGCGATGACGCTCTTTATGGCATACGGATTCTCCTCTATGATGGGTATTTATTGGATCTACCAGTCTGCACTTGGTATTCTTCAGTCCTTCATTCTTGCTAAGGCTATGCCTCTCCCAAAGTACTCCGAGGAGGATCTTAAGGAGATGAAGAAGGCGCAGAAGGAGGCCGAAAAGGCAGCGAGAAGCGCAGCAAAGAATGCTCCCAAGTACCGTTCGCTTCACTACATCGACGACGAGGATTACGACTCACTCCCCGAGCTTCAGTCCGACGGTAAGGACGATAAGAAGAATTCGGGCAGCTTAGACATTAACGATATTTAAGATTTTACGAAAGAAGTTTTGATTATGATTAAAGAAGTAACAGCAGTCGGCAAGGATATCCTTGAGGCTAAGGAGAACGCCAGAATTGCGCTTGCAGCAGGCGAGCTTGACGACGTACAGTTTGAGATTATTGATTCGGGTAGCAAGGGTATCTTCGGTATTATCGGCGTAAGACCTGCGAAGGTAAGAGCCTTTATAGAGCTTCCCGACGTACATGAAAAGAGAAATCGCGCAGACCGTCCCAAGAGAGAGAACAAGGGTGGCGAAGCTAAAAAGACCGAAAAACGCGAGGACAGAAAGCCCAAGAGCAAGAAGCCCGAGAAGAAGGTGGAAAAGAAGGCTGAAGAGCCTAAGAAGAGCGCGCCCAAGAGCGAGGTTATTCCCGAGGCAGAGCTTAAGATGGAGCGCCGTATCGTTGAGGACGGCGAGGATATGTCCTTCGACTTCGTTAAGACTGTTATCGCAGATATCGGACTCTCTGCAGAGGCAGAGCTTTACTCCTGCGAGGACGGCACCAGAAGAATTACCATCGTTGGCGACGACGCATCTGCACTTATCGGTCACCACGGTGATACTCTCGACGCTCTTCAGTATCTTGCAAACCTTGCATCTGCAAGAAAGAACTCCAAGGGTGAGCGCGACAAGAGCCGTGTTACCATCGACATCGAGGGCTACAGAAAGAAGAGAGAGGAGACTCTCCGTGCCCTTGCAAGAAGAATGGCAGCTAAGGCGCTTCGTAACAGAAGAAGCGTTATGCTTGAGCCTATGAGCGCATACGAGAGAAGAATTATTCACTCCGAGATTCAGAATATCGAGGGTGTTTCTACCAATTCTATCGGAAGCGACAACAACAGAAAGATAGTTATCTTCCTTACCGACAAGAAGCCCAAGGAGCTCTTTGAGCAGGACGCTGAGGTTAAGGCAGAGGACACCTCGGACAGCAATGAATAATCTGACGCATGTGATTGCGGCAGTTTCGACCCCACCCGGCAAGGGTGGGGTTGCCATTATCAGAATGTCGGGTAGTGGCGCTTTTGAGATTGCCGACAGAGTATTCTTCCCCATTTCGGGTAAGAAGTTTTCGGAATGCAGGCCCCGTATGCAGATATACGGACACATAATTGAGGACGGTGAGAAAATAGACGACGTGCTTGCCACACGCTTCCCTGCACCAAGCTCCTATACGGGAGAGGATACGGTGGAGATAGGCTGTCACGGTGGAATTTTAGTAACCCGTACTGTTCTTGAGGCACTGCTTCGTCAGGGTGCAATGCCTGCCACTGCAGGAGAATTTACACGTCGTGCCTTCATTAACGGCAGACTTACGCTTACCGAGGCAGAGGCAATCTCGGATCTTCTGGAGGCGAAGAGCCGTGAGCAGATAAGGCTGTCGGGTGATAGTGCGAGAGATAAGCTCAGCCGACGCATTGAGGGTATCCGTAAGAGCCTTGTAGGGCTTATGAGCTCGATTTATGCAAGAATTGACTATCCTGACGAGGACCTGGGTGATTTTACCGACGGCGAACTGCTTTCTTCCTTATATAATATAAAGGAGGACTGTAAGCGACTGCTATCTACCTATCGCACAGGCAGGGCCATCAGCGAGGGTATCAGCACAGTAATCTGTGGAAAGCCCAATGCAGGTAAAAGCACACTGTATAATCTGCTGTTGGGGGAGGACGCAGCTATTGTTACCGATATTCCGGGCACAACCCGTGACGTGCTGCGCCACTCTGTTCCACTTGGCAGAGTTATGCTGAATATTGCCGACACGGCAGGTATCAGAGAGAGCGAAAATATGGACACCGTAGAGCGCATCGGAGTCAAAAAAAGCCGTGAAATGATAGAAAAAAGTGAACTATTGTTTGCAATTTTCGACATTTCAAGGCCGTTTGATGAGGATGACCAACTTATTATTGATGCCATTTCTTCCACAGCTGCGCCAAAAATTGCGTTGCTTAATAAGTGTGACCTTGATACCAGGTTCGATGAGGAAAGTCTAAGGGGCTTTGACGTTGTTATCAGAATTTCGGCTAAGGAAGGTGAAGCCGACGCACTTAAGCTGCTTCAGGATGAGGTAAACCGTATGTTCACCGATGAGAAAATCGTTATCGGTCAGGACGCCATAATCTCATCTGCAAGACAGCACGCAACCCTTACAAGATGCCTCGATCACATTCAGGCAGCAATCGAGAGCCTTGAAATTGGCTTTGCTCAGGATGCTGTTTCGGGCGACGTGGAGCGCGCGATCGGTGCAATATCCGAGCTTGACGGGCGGTCTGTCAGTGAGGAAATAGTAAGTGATATATTCTCGAAATTCTGCGTGGGAAAATAAAAAATGTAATTCGGAATTTAAAATTATAGGTAAACATAACAAAAAGCGTATAGGAAAGGTTAGGTTTTGATTATGAAAGGCTTGATTTGCTTATTTATCTCCTTGATTCTCATTTTCGGTTTTATATCCTGCGATATCATCAAAAGCGATAACGGCGATAACGGGGATTCGGGCTCTGTCAGCGATAACGGAAACGGTGATAACGCAAATAACGGTAGCAACACTGACAAAAACGACGGTGAGATCGGTGAGGATAACGGCGATAAAAACGAAGACGATAATACGCCCGAGTACGAAACGGATGAAAACGGACTTGTTTACACGCTGCTTGATGACGGAACCTACAGCGTAGGTAGCAGTGAGGGGCGTTCTTTCTCCGAGATTGTTATTCCCGACTCATTTAACGGAAAGGCGGTAACACGCATATCCCACAATGCATTTCTCGGTCTGACCGAGCTTACAGCAGTCACCTTACCGAACGGTATCGAAAGCGTTGGTGACTCGGCGTTTTACGGTTGCTCCGAACTTACGAGCATCAATTTTCCTGACAGCCTTATTAACATCGGTAACGAGGCGTTTTATAGCTGTTGGAGCTTGACATCGGTAGTTTTCGGAGAAGGCTTAACAAGCATTGGTCAGTGCGCATTTTTCGGCGTGGGAATTACAAGCATTTCTTTTCCCGACAGCCTGACAAGCATAGGCAAATCAGCTTTTGAAGGGTGCTCTTCTCTCGCAGAAATAACCCTTCCGAGCAGTCTCAAAAACATCGGCGAAACAGCTTTTTACAGATGCAAATCTCTTAAAGGTGTTACTATTCCCGGCAGCGTTAAAAGTATCAGCGAGGGAGCATTTAAAAATTGTTCCGAGTTATCAAGTCTTGTGATTGAAAAAGGCGTTTCAAGCATCGGCAGTTCGGCGTTTGAAGCCTGTACGAAAATCAAGAGCGTGACCATACCGGACAGCGTAACCGATATCGGATATGCTGCGTTTGCATATTGCGAGGGTCTTGAGGATGCTATGATCGGTAACGGTGTTACAGCAATTGGAAATTCTGCCTTTGACGGCTGTGAAAGTCTTGTTGATCTCACTCTTGGCAGCAGCGTCAGAAGCATTGGAACGAGAGCGTTTTACGGATGCTCTTCTCTCGCAGAAATAACCCTTCCGAGCAGTGTCATAAGCATTGGCAGTCAGGCATTCTATGAATGCACGAGCCTTAAAGAAGTATTTTTCGAAAATGAATACGGATGGTTCTGCAACGAGTATGCTGACAGTACCGGTGGTGAGGAAATTTCTTCAACCGATCTCTCGGACAGATCAATCGCAGCCACTTACTTAACGACAACCTATTACAAATATTATTGGAAACGGTAAAGATCTGTTTCACACAACCGAAAGAAAGCTGAGGCAAACAAAGGAATGAAAAGATTTACAAAAAACGACAACGGCTTTATCTGTCAGAACTGTGGCAGGGAGGTTGAGCCACTTGGTTATACCTCGAGAAATCACTGTCCCTTCTGCCTTTGCTCACTTCACGTTGATATAAACCCGGGTGACAGGGCTAACGGCTGTCAGGGTATTTTACGTCCTGTCCAGACTCTTCCCGACCCCAAGAAGGGCTTTATTATTATTCACCGTTGTGAAAAATGTGGTGCCGTGGTGCGCAACAAGGCTGCTCTTGAAGGTAGCCAGCCCGATGACAACGACCTGCTTATCAGGTTGACGGCAGGAATGAATTAAGCCGGAGTGACTCTTTATGAATGCATAATCAGCCTCCCCTTATAGCGGGAGGTGTCGCCGAAGGTGACGGAGGGGTCTTTACAGAACTCCATCATACGTCTATGTTTCAGGAGTTAGTGCAAAATCTTTAGAAAAACAGTAAAGGCTGTCCGAGGACAGCCTTTTTTTCATTCTGTTTTGTTTATTGAACCGTTGTTTTACCTGGATTTCAGGAAATCCAGAAGCTGTCTCTGCCTTACGGTCATTTCATCAAAGATGCCATAAAGATTCAGGTACAGATCATACAGCCTCTCATGGAAGGTAATTCCCATCTTGCGATTTCCACAGTCAAGGCAGATAAGCGCAAGCTCGGGCAGCAACACAAGCATGCATGCGTGATGCTTTCCTAAATGACCAACAAGCGTAATGTAGGTTTTCTCCAACAGTGTCATGCCCTTCGCCTCGGCTGCCACCTTACACATGCTTTTTATAAAATCAAGCGATTTCATGGTTTCGGGATCGTCCTCACCCAGAACTCTGCAGCGCATAACATAAGCCTTTGCCATAAGCTCCAACGCCTTTTCATATTTGCGAGAGTACATATAATCTGCAGCCAGACAGTGAAGCGCAAGAAGCGTTTCGGGAGCATCCTTGCCATGCGTCCTGATCCTGATCTGATACAGCTTTTTGCTTAAAGGAAGCGATTTATCATGCCTGCCTCCATCTGAATACATGGTGATGAGATTTCCGAGAGATGTAACGGTTTTAGGATCTTCTTCTCCGATAAGCTTGCAACGCAGGCAATACACCTTTTCCATAAGCATGATTGCCCTATCGGGATCAATGTGACGGATATCAGCAGCATAATTATTTATATGCCTTAAGGTTTCGGGATTCTCTTCTCCATACATTTCCAAAGAAATCTCATACTTTCTACGGTCTGCATCAAGCTTTTTTTCGCTCTCACCAAGCTCATCACAGGCGTAGGAAATATAGTCGAGATAAAGCAAGGTCTCCTTACTCTTCTCCTGCGAAAGCTCACACTTCAGGCTGCAAAGCTTTTCAAAAAGAGAAGTCGACTTTTCTTTATCACCGAATTGGAAATGGATGGTAGCTAAATTTTCAAGATAGGATATGGAATCGGAATGCCTTTCGCCAAAGAGATCGCATTGCGTGTCATAGGCGCTCTCTAAGAGTGAAATTCCCTCATCTTCCCTGCCACATTTTACATATGTTGAAGCAAGATTGTTGACAATCTTTACGGTATGAGGATTGCTCTCGCCATATATTTCTTTACTTATCTCATACGCTCTCTCATAAAGCTTCAGCGATCTGTCATACTCACCGAACTCGGAGCAGTACATTCCCAGATTATTAATAGCCGTCAAGGTCCTGGGATGCTTCTCGCCAAGAACCTCGAGAGAAATCTTATATACCTTATTACCGATCTCAAGAGCCCTGTCCTTCTCACCCATATTTTTCAGAATCAAAGCAAGATTACCGAGATAAAGCAGGGTTTCGGGATGCCTTTCACTAAATGCTTTAGAGGATAATTCACATACCTCGCTCTGCATTTTATAGGCTATTTCATAATTGCCGAGCCTCATATGAATTATCGCAAGATTATTAAGTGTCCTAAGCGTTTCGGGGTCGTCATCGCCGTGAACCCTTTTACTGATCTCGGCTGCCCTCTCAAACAGCGTAAGCGCCTGAGGGTTATCTCCACAGTCACCGTATGCCAGGGCAAGATTATTCAGCGTGCATAAAGTATCGGGATCATCCTCTCCGAGAGTATCAAGCTGAACGTCGTACAGCTGCTTCTGAATACCGAGAGCCGAGAAGGGCTCTCCCTTTTCTATATATGCTAACGCAAGGTTTGTAAGGGTGATGAGGGTATCGGGGTGCTTCGGTCCAAGATGCTCGGCACGCAGCTTATATAGATTACCGTAGGTATTGATCGCATCATCAAAATTACCTGCCTTGGTGAATGCCATTCCCAGATCGTGAATAGCCCATAGTGTCCTCGGACTTTCCTCGCCTTCTTCTTTTATATAATGTGTAGCCAGCTGGCACGCCCATATCACAGCCTCATCATAATCAAGCTCTACCCTGTCGCCGCTGTCATACATTCTGTAAAGCTTCTTCATCGCCTCGGGAAGTCCTGCCTCGGCAGCCGAGGTGATAAGCGAAACTCCACGCTCCACGTCAACCTCAACGTCAATGCCTTCAAGGTAAGCAAGTCCGATAAGGAAATTATGCTCGGGATCGTCGTCATTCTCGGTCTTGGCTATTTTTTCGACAACCGAAAGAAATGCTTCCGAGAAATGCTCGTCATCAAGCTTAAGTGGCTTCGGAATGTCCTCATATTTATTCTTCAGCTTATCATAATCGGTATCCTGTGCCTCGGTGGGAAGAATATCCATTCCCATATCCTTTGCCTCGGGATACTCCGTCTCCATAACGAAGTTTTTCTTTATTTTTCCGTCCTTGTCGAGATATTCCTCCAGCAGATTCGGGGTAACGAGAAGGGTGAACAGATTGCTCTTCTCCTTTACCATCTTCATCGCGCTGCGAATATTGTCGCGCCAGCTCTCGCCAGGAGTGAGAAACTCATCATACCATATGGCTATATCACGACAGCCGGGAATGCAGTGTATCACCCTCATCAGCTCGTTGGCATACAGACGGTCTTTTTTACGGTAGCTTAAGAATATGTAAGCATCAAAGGCTGCCCTGACACGCTGTGCCAGCTCGTCGGATACAAGCACGCTTTCAAGATGCTTCCTAAGTTTATCGGTATACTTTATCTCGGAGGTGTCAGAGCTGTTCGGGTTAAGATACTGCCTCTCGCCAAAATTCTGATTCAGCGAATAAAGCTCTACAATACCCGACCCTGAAATATCCTGCTCCATCAAAAACGGAATGATATGTATTCTATGTTCTTTTGCGTAAGCAATATCCACCGACATAGCTCGGTTCGGTTCTTTCAATAAACGCAGGCTGACAGGCACAATAAACAGGTTCATTCTGGCAAGGTCCACCGTCAGATTGGTTTCATCAAGCGACTCGCTCATATCGGGAGTGTAATAAATAGCGCAGCTTCCCCCCTTAACGTCGAAAATATCGCTGCAAATTCTATCGAAATACAGATCGAAATCATCGGGATGACAGGTAAAATATACCCTGGGTTTTCCCTGTGGATCTGCGCCGCCTTTTGTTCTACATCTGAATTCTGCCATATCTGCCTCCTTGAATTGACTATAATTAATTATATCACTAACGGGTTTAAAATGTCAATAAAGCAATGCTGAATAATTCGCTTCCCCGACTGTCAAAGAGTGCTTGCTTTCGCTATATATGCAAAATACACAAAAGAGTCGTTAGGTTTTTGTATAACCTGCTCCCTACCTATTAATAATAATTAAAGATTTAATTAAAATATTTTGTTAAATTATTATTTTTTACTATTTTACTTGATTTTTCTGTCCGAAAGTGCTAACATATAAAGAGGAAAATATTGGGCGTGTAGTATTTGTGCACAAAGGAGATGGGTTATGTACAAAAAGTTTATCAGCGCATTTCAGATGCTGAATATCCTTATGCAGTCGCTCTACTCGCTTGCATTTCCGATAGCTATTGCCGCACTTATTTCCTTCCTGCTTACAAAGTATGCATCTGCTCCCACGTGGATATGGGTGATTCTGCTGCTTCTCGGTACGTTTACGGGACTGTATTCTATGGTAAAATACATTCTGAGCGCTACAAAAGGACTTGAAAGAATGAAGGAAGAGAACGCTCATGCAGAGGAAGCACGTAAGGCGAAGGAAGATATGCATGACAGGCTTAACAAGGAATTTTCAAACAAAGGTGATGAGGGAGAGATTTAGTGGAACAGAGAAAATCATCCTTTAAAGAAATATCGAGCTTTGCCATCGGCGAAGCTGTGGTTAGTATACTTACGGTTCTGGGCTTTTACATATTAAGCCTTGCCGGTCTGATTGAATTCAATTATAGAATTATTTTGGGCGCTCTGCTTGGCTTTGCCGTGATCGTTGCAAACTATACCATGCTCAGCATGTCCGTAAGCAGAGAAATAAATAAGTATCTTGAGCTGAGAGGAAGCCGCGAGATGAGCGAGGAGGAGGCTGAGGAATTTGCAAAAAAGAATTCTGCACCTATTCAGAACGCAATCAAAACCTCCTTTATCACAAGAACGGTTTCCATGATGGCAACGCTTATCATAGCCTTTCTTCTTACGAGCTGGTTTCATCCTTTGGCAACGGCGATACCTCTTTTTGCCTTTCGACCGGTGCTTAGTATAATCGAGCTCATAAACAGCAAAAGCAGAAAAGCTCCCGACCCCGACAAGTTTATAAAATATGACTTTGAAGACGATAAAAACAATGAAGAGGAGAGTGATCAATAAATGGAAATACAGGTAACCGGTCCGAAGGTCTTTTTCGAGCTGCCCTTCGATCTTCCTGACACCACGATCTTCACAATGAAGAATCTGATAACCCAGACCACCATTTCACTGCTGGCGGTGACGGTAATTCTCGCTATACTTGCTTTTTCTCTGACAAGAAAGATAACCAAGCGTCCGGGCAAGATTCAGGTACTGCTTGAAAAGGCGGTTACTATGGTCTACAACCTTGTTGAAGACACTATGGGCAAGCATAATCTCAGGTTTGCTCCCTATATCGGCACGCTGTTCGTCTCTTCAATATTCGGCTCGATCATCGGTATGACTCAGATATTTCGCTCCACCACTGCCGATTTATCGGTAACGATGGCATGGGCTCTGGTTACTACCGGTCTTGTATGGGTAAACAATATTAAGAATTTCGGATTTAAGGCGTGGCTTAAGAGCTTTACAGAGCCAATATTCGTAATGACACCTATGAATATCGTTTCGGAGATCGCGTCTCCCTTGTCTCTCGCCTTCCGTCACTTCGGTAACGTTGCAGGAGGCGGAGTTCTCACAACTCTTATTTATTCGGCTCTCGCACTGCTCTCAAATGTGGTTTTAGGATGGATTCCCGGGTTTATCGGTAAGCTTCCTATATTCCAGGCAGGTATCCCTGCAATTCTGTCGATCTATTTCGACCTGTTCTCAGGCTTTGTGCAGGCGTTCGTATTCTGTCTTTTGACAATGGTATACATCGCAGGTGCATGTCCTCCTCCCGAGGAGCTTCCCGAGGACAGACGCGCTATTCTCGAGGAAAGAGAAGCAAAAAAACGACTTAAAAAAGCAAAATAATTTTTATAAGGTTAGCAAAAAAACAAATATATTTTTATTTTCAGGAGGTTTTTCAAAATGGAAGGAATGAAGTATCTTGCAGCAGGTCTCTGTATGGGTCTTGGAGCACTTGGCCCCGCACTCGGAGAAGGTAATGCAGTATCCAAAGCACTTGAGTCTATGGCTCGTCAGCCCGAGATGGCAGGCGTGCTTCGTACAAACATGATTCTTGGTTGTGCGGTTACCGAGACCACAGGTATTTACTCTCTCGTTATCTCGCTTCTTATACTCTTCTTGTAATACAAACCGATAAAGGAGAACCCAAATGGGACTTTTAGAAGCAACAGGCAACGTGATTGACAAATTTGAAAGCTTTGTCGGCGTTAATCTGTGGACAATGATCTTCGCTTGGGTAAACCTGCTTATTCTATATCTTTTGTTTAAAAAGTTCCTCTTCGTGCCGATCAAGAATATGATCGATTCCAGACAGAAGGAGATTGACGACATGTACGAAAATGCCGAGAATGCTCAGAAGAATGCAAAGGAGCTTCAGGCACAGTACGAGGATAAGATAAGCAAGGCAGAGGAAGAAAGCGAACAGATAGTTAAAAGTGCCGTTCGTCGCGCCCAGCTTAAGGAGGAGGAAATCCTCAAGGAAGCAGGACGTCAGGCAGACCGTACCTTAGAGCGTGCGCAGGAGCAGATCGCTCTGGAAAAGAAGCAGGCTATCAACGACGTTAAGGATCAGGTAGCCGAGGTTGCTATCGGAATCGCATCGGCAGTTATCGAGCGCGACGTATCCGAAAGCGAGCACAAGCAGCTTATAGATGATTTTATAGGCAATATGGGTAACTGATAATGACCGGCATAAAGGAATACGGAAAGGCGCTCTTTCTGATTACCGAGGAGGATCGCGTATCCGATACAGTATTAGCCGACGTTATAACGGCAGAAAAAATTTTTAAGGCAAATCCCGAATACGTTAAGCTTCTTGACTCCCCGGCTGTCCCGAAGGACGAGCGCGTGGAGCTTGTAGGCAAGGCATTCTCGGGGCTTGACTGGCGACTTGTTAATCTTATCAGGATTCTCACCGAGAAGCGTTCGATCCACCTCTTTGACAAGGTGGCGTCTGCTTATCACCGGCTATATGACGAGTCGAGGGGTATTCTCAGGGTTGACGTAATCACTGCTATCCCCCTTACAAACGAGCAGAGCGAGGCTATCAGAAAGAAGCTTTCGCAGTCGCTCGGAAAAACGGTTGTGATCAATAACACCACTGACAGCTCTATCCTCGGTGGCGTGAAGCTTCGTTACAACGACGTTCAGCTTGACGGCTCGGTTAAGACCAGGCTTGATAAGTTTGAGAGGGCCTTAAAAAATACGGTAATATAATAAGTCTTGCGTAATGCAGGAAGAAAGAAGAACAAGATGCAGTCTAAATTAGATGATATCAGCAAGATAATTAAAGAGCAGATAAGAAACTACTCTAAAAAGACCGAGCAGGATGAGGTCGGCTACGTTATCTCGGTTGGTGACGGTATCGCAAAGGTTCATGGCATTGATAAGTGTAAGTCAAACGAGCTGCTTGAGTTCACCAACGGTAGCTACGGCATGGCACTGAACCTTGAGGAAAGCCACATCAGCGTGGTTCTTCTCGGTAACGACGTAGGTATTACAGAGGGCAGTATAGTTAAGCGTACGGGCAGAGTCGTTTCTGTGCCTGTAGGTGATAACCTTATCGGCAGAGTTGTAAACGCACTCGGCGAGCCCATTGATGCAGGTGGTCCTATCACTGCAGCGCAGTATAGCCCCATCGAGCGTAAGGCATACGGCATTATTGAGAGAAAGTCGGTTTCTGTTCCCCTTCAGACAGGTATCAAGGCGATTGACTCTATGATTCCTATCGGACGTGGACAGAGAGAGCTTATTATCGGCGACAGACAGACAGGTAAGACGGTTATTGCAACCGATACCATTATAAATCAGAAGGGCAAGGACGTAATCTGTATTTACGTTGCAATCGGACAGAAGCAGTCCACCGTTACTCAGGTGGTTGACACCCTTTACAGAAACGGTGCTATGGATTACACCATAGTTGTAAGTGCAACGGCATCCGATCCTGCACCCCTTCAGTATATCGCACCCTATTCGGGCTGTGCGATGGGCGAGTATTTTATGGATAAGGGCCGTGACGTACTTATCGTTTACGATGACCTTTCCAAGCACGCTGTTGCATACCGTGCGCTCTCGCTTCTTATCAGACGTCCTCCGGGCCGTGAGGCATATCCCGGTGACGTATTCTACCTTCACTCAAGACTTCTTGAGCGTGCAGCAAGACTTGCACCCGAGTACGGTGGTGGCTCGCTCACTGCCCTTCCCATTATCGAGACACAGGCAGGTGACGTTTCGGCGTACATTCCTACCAACGTTATCTCGATTACAGACGGACAGATATTCCTTGAGACAGAGCTGTTCCATTCGGGCGTACGCCCTGCCGTAAACCCCGGTATCTCGGTATCCCGTGTTGGTGGTAACGCGCAGATCAAGGCGATGAAGAAGGTTGCAGGTACGCTTAAGCTGCTCTACTCTCAGTACAGAGAGCTTGCAGGCTTTGCACAGTTCGGCTCGGATCTTGACGCCGATACGAAGGCAAGACTTGATCAGGGTCAGCGTATCGTTGAAGTGCTTAAGCAGGGCAGAAACTCTCCTATTGCCGTTGAGCTTCAGGTAGCGATCATCTACGCAGTTGTCAACAATCTGCTTCACGACGTTGCTATCGAGGACATTGCAGCCTTTGAAGACGAGCTGTTCGAGCATCTGATTGCAACCAAGGACGAGCTCCTCTCGGCGATCAGAGAGACGGGCGAGCTTAGCAACGAAAATGCTGCCGAGCTTAAGGAAGCAATCGAGCATTGCAAAGCAAAATTTGTCAAATAAGCAAAGTTTTGTTTACAAATATATATAAATTAAGTAAGAAAGGAAGGTATGAGATAGATGGCAGGCGCATCAATGAATGATATAAAAAGCCGTATTAAAAGTGTTACCGGCACTATGCAGATAACAAAGGCTATGGAACTGGTCGCTACGTCAAAGCTCCGTCGGGCGAGAGAAAACGTTGACAAATCCCGTCCCTTCCATGAAATAATAAGTGCAGCTTTAAATGGAATTATGTCCTCCGATAGCTTCGGAGAGGTTGTGTGGACCGAGCAAAGCGAGTGCAAGAAGCCCCTTTATATCGTAATTGCAGGCGACAGAGGTCTTGCAGGTGGATTCAACACCAACATTTTCAGACTCACCACCTCCCACTCGGCAGGCAGAGAGGCAAAGTATCTTCCAATAGGAAAGAAGTCTCTCGAGCATTACAGGCGCAGAGATGCCGACATAGTATGCGACAGACACGGATACGTATCCGAGCTTTCGGTAGGCGCATGCCTTGATATTGCCGACGAAGTTTGCCACGGATTTGCTGAGGGCAGATTTGATTCGGTGTTTGTGGTATACACCAAATTCGTATCCATGATCTCCCAGGTCCCTGTATGCGAGCAGCTTCTCCCACTTAAGAAGACCGAGACTGTCTCAGGCAGTGGCGTCGAGCCCATCTACGTAGGAGGCAGCGCAGAGGACATTGTCAGTAAGATTATGCCTGAGTATATCGGTGGAGTGCTTAACTGCGCTATATGCGAGTCGCTTGCTGCCGAGTCTGCTGCAAGAAGAACAGCTATGAACGCTGCAAATAAGAATGCCTCCGAGATTATCGACACCCTTGTTCTGAAGTACAACAGAGCAAGACAGGCTGTAATCACACAGGAAATTACCGAGATCGTGTCCGGTAGCGAGGCACTTTAAAAAGTTCAGAATGCAGAATTCAGAATGCAGAATTATTCCTAAAGAAAGGAAATCTAACCAAGATGAGTCAAAATATCGGTAAGGTTATACAGATAATCGGTCCCGTACTTGATATCAAATTTGAAAACGGTCATCTGCCCGATCTTCTCAATGCGATTGAGATCGAGCATGAGGGCAAGAAGCTTGTTTGTGAGGTTGCAAGCCAGCTTGGTGACGACGTGGTAAGATGTATCGCCATGTCCTCCACCGACGGTATGTCCCGTGGCATGGATGCAATCGACACCGGAACAGGTATTACCGTTCCGGTAGGAAACGCTACCCTGGGCCGTATATTCAACCTTCTGGGCGAGGCTATCGACAATCAGCCCCAGCCCGAAACCGAGGAGAAATGGTGTATTCACCGTGATCCTCCCTCCTACGATGAGCAGGAGAGCACCACCGAGATACTCGAAACAGGTATCAAGGTCGTTGACCTTATCGCTCCTTATGCAAAGGGTGGTAAGATCGGTCTGTTCGGAGGTGCAGGAGTTGGTAAGACGGTACTTATCATGGAGCTTATCAACAACGTTGCCAAAGAGCACGGTGGTATCTCGGTATTCACAGGAGTAGGCGAGAGAACCCGTGAGGGTAACGACCTTTACAACGAGATGAAGGAGTCCGGCGTTCTTGAAAAGACTGCGCTTGTATACGGTCAGATGAACGAGCCTCCGGGAGCAAGAATGAGAGTAGGTCTCTCGGGTCTTACCATGGCAGAATATTTCCGCGATAAAGAAGGCCAGGACGTGCTCCTCTTCATTGATAATATTTACAGATTTACGCAGGCAGGCTCTGAGGTTTCGGCTCTTCTCGGCCGTATGCCTTCTGCAGTTGGTTATCAGCCCACCCTCGCTACCGAGATGGGTGCGCTTCAGGAAAGAATTACCTCGACCAAGCGTGGTTCTATCACCTCGGTACAGGCTGTATACGTTCCTGCTGACGACCTTACCGACCCTGCTCCTGCCACAACCTTCGCACACCTTGACGCGACTACGGTTCTTTCCCGTTCCATCGCATCTCTCGGTATTTATCCTGCAGTAGATCCCCTTGACTCCACCTCCAGAATTCTTTCTCCCGACGTGGTTGGCATCGAGCACTATGAGGTTGCACGTGACGTGCAGAGAATTCTCCAGAGATATAAGGAGCTTCAGGACATTATCGCAATTATGGGTATGGACGAGCTTTCCGACGAGGATAAGCTTATCGTTGCACGTGCGAGAAAGATTCAGCGTTTCCTCTCCCAGCCCTTCAGCGTTGCTGAGCAGTTCACAGGTATGGAAGGACGCTACGTTCCCATTAAGGAGACTATCCGTGGCTTCCGTGAGATTCTCGAGGGTAAGCACGATGACCTTCCCGAGTCGGCATTCCTCTTCGTAGGTACTATCGACGAGGCTGTTGAGAAGGCTAAATCCATTAAGGGAGCTTAAGCTATGAAGAAATTTCATATAGAAATAGTTACCCCCGACGGTCTTTGCTATGACGATGACGTTGAGAGTCTGCTTATCCGTACCGATGACGGTGACGTTGAGATCCTTGCAGGTCATACCGATCTTCTCGCCTCTATTGATACGGGCAGAGCAAGAATTCTTAAGGACGGTAAATCTGTATTTGCCTCGGTAAGTGGTGGCTTTCTTTCGGTAACTGGTGGTAAGGTAAGGGTTTGCTCCATTACCTTCGAATTTGCCGATGAGATCGACGTAAATCGCGCTAAGCGAGCTAAGGAAAGGGCTGAAATAGCACTTAAAGCTGCAAAGGATGAGCGCGATGAGCGTATTGCTAAGGCTAAAATAGCTCGCGCAACAAGCCGTATCCACGTGGGAAATATGAAATAAATTAATTTAATAATTCAGGCTGTGTCAGGCAAGGGTTGTATATCCACCGGCGCAGCCTTAATTTTTTTGCGAGTGCAGATTGCTTATTTTTGCTTTTGATTTTTGTTGATATTGCACAATGGTTTAAAAAAATCTTATAGATATTTAAATATTTTAATAAAATCGTTATTGTTTTTTGATTTTTATTATGATAAAATGTTAGTGTATAAATATCAAAAAAATACAAAAATCCATTAAGGAGGCAACATTAAAAATGAAACTCACAAGAACGACAAGAATACTTGCCATCGCCTTGACACTGGCTATGATGCTGTCAATGATGCTTGTGTTCACCGTTTCGGGCAATGCTGAGGACAGCGAAAACACCTACGTCCTTGACGTAGAAGATCTGGACACCTTCAGCGCAAACTCGAAATACGACGGTCAGTATGCAAAGGGTGGTACAAACGATTACTTTACCCTCTTCTACACTGCCAAGTCCAAGATTGAAGCAAACGATAAGCAATTCACCGAGGGTGACAAAACCATCACTCACACCAGACGTATTTCCTGGGGTGCACAGAGTGAAGTCGGTGATCAGATTCACAATGCAATCAAGATAAAGACCTCCGGTGCTGCCAGCATAAAAATCTGGTGGGTATGCGGTGGTACAAAGACAGGCTCCGACATCGTAAGACAGGTAGCAATATTCTCTGCCGACGGTAAGGTTGTGGATCAGAGCCACGTTGAAGAGGTCGAGGTCACTACCAGCAATACCGACGGTATTAAGAACGATCCCATTATCACAACACTTAACGTTTCCGAGGCAGGTATATACTATATCGGTAACCTGGACGGCAGCAATTACTTCCATAAGATTCAGGTTGTGGATTCGCCTAAGAGCGATACCCCTGCCGAGAGAGCTGACTGGTCCGGTGTAGCTGCTCCCGTTATCAAGTCTGCAAAGGACTCCGGCGACGGCAGCATTAAGGTTGTGGTTGATGCACTTGTCGGTCTTGACGGCGCAGACGAGCTTCTCGTTTCTATGTACAACTCCGAGGGCAAGCTTATTATCACAAAGGGCTCTATAACAGAAAAGGCAACCCACACCTTCAGCTTCTCGCCTGCAGACTCCGGTACTTACAGCTTCAAGACAGAGCTTATCCGTGAGGGTGAAGAAAGCAAGAATGGTGCAGAGGCTAATGCCGATTTCTCCTATCCTCTCAGCGTTCCCACTCTCAGAAGCGTTACAAGCGTTGGTGGTGGAAGCATTGAGATAGTATGGCGTGCCGTTCACGAGGCAGAGTCCTATATCATCTATCAGGACGGTATTCAGATCGCTACCGTTAGCGGTGGAACTATTTCCTATACCGTAGCAGGACTTACCATTGATTCCGAATATTCCTTCGCTGTTTCTGCAGTACGTGGTTCGGAGGAAAAGAAGTCCTCTGCCCTCTCTGCAGTAGCTTCGATGGAGGCAAGACGTGCCTGGGGCTTCACTGCCTACGGCTCCTCTGCAAAAGAGAGCCTTAACGGATATTCCGGTTCTGTTAATGACGACGGTAAGGTTACCGTTTGGTCTGAGGGTAACGGTGGTAAGATCAAGCCCGACGGTACCGACGGCGTTGCATTCTACTATACTGCAATTCCTACCGTATATAACTTCACCCTTCGTGCAAGAGTAACGGTTAACAGCTGGAAATTCTCTAACGGTCAGGAGGGCTTCGGTCTTCTTGTTACCGACCGTCTCGGTGAGCACGGAAACACAAATGATTTCTGGAACAACTCCTATCTTGCAGGCTCTACCAAGATTGAATATAAGTACGACGCCGACAACGACGAGCTTGTGGACATCAAGGTTGTAAACTCTGCATATAAGAAGTTCTCTATGAAGATTGGTATCGGTGCGATTTCAAGAACGGGTATTAATAAGGAAAACCTTGAGCTTATCGAAGCCAACGATACCGATACAATCAACAAATTCTTTATCGCGCGTAACTACACTCTCGACAGAACTGCAGCAGACGTTTGCAGCGAGTCGGGTACCTATAACGTAATCGGTAACTATGAGGAAAGCTTTACCGGCTGTCTTGAGGACCGTTTCCTTATCACCGAGTATATTATGGAGATTGAGAAAAACAACTCCGGATACTTTATCACCTATTACGATAAAGACGGAAATCTTATCTATGACAGCAACGGTAAGCTTGTTTCCCAGAAGAAGTTCTACGATCCCGACGCTCTCAGTCAGCTTGACGAGGACTTTGTTTACGCAGGCTTCTTCGCAGCGAGAAATGCGAACGTTACCTACTCTGACATAGAGCTTACCACCATTCTCGCATCCGAGGATGACAGACCCATTGAGTATCCCGACATCACCTATATCGCTCCTAAGGTAACCGTAAACTCGGGTAACGTAACCACGAATGAAAACTATGAGCTTATCATAGATAACAACTGCGCAGGATATCTTAACGTTATTTATAACAACAAGCCTATCGCAGAAAACGTTTACGTTAAAATGAATGAGAGATTCAGAACCAACCTTACTCTTCTCAGCTATGATGAGAACCCCATAAAGATTGAGTTCACTCCCGATATGTATCAGGAGCTTCCCGATTTCACCGAGATTTCCAGTCCCAAGACGATTTACATGACCTTCGACCTGATGTATAACCGTGGTAACTACCACAGAAAGACACTCTACATTTCTCCCAACGTTAAGCCCCATACCACAACGGCTGACGGTACAAGAGAGAATCCCTTCGACATCTTCACTGCGCTTGAGAACGCATATCCCGGTCAGACCCTTATTCTTATGGAGGGTACTTACAAGCCCGGTGCTGCGCTCAAGATTCAGAGAGGTATGGACGGTACTCAGGATGCAATGATTCGCCTTATCGGTGATCCCGAGGCAGAGACCCGTCCCGTAATCGACTTTGAAGGTCTGTACGCAGGCTTTACTCACGGCGGTGACTACTGGTACTTCCGTGGATTTGATATTACCGGTTCTCTTGACATGCAGAAGGGCTTCCTTATTGCAGGTAACAACAATATCCTCGACCAGATCAACGCATATTATAATGGTAACACCGGTATCCAGCTCAGCCGTCTTTCCGGCTCGGATCTCTATGAGGATTGGCCCTCCAACAACCTTATTCTTAACTGTACCTCCTACTGCAACTTCGACTCCGGCTTTGAGGATGCAGACGGCTTCGCAGCTAAGCTTACCGTTGGTGACGGCAACGTATTCGACGGTTGTATCGCATACAACAATGCAGACGACGGTTGGGACCTTTACGCAAAGGTAGAATCGGGTGCAATCGGCTCGGTAACTATTCGCAACTGTGTTGCTTATGATAACGGTACTGTTCCCGGTTATGAAAAGCATGGTAACGGTAACGGCTTCAAGCTTGGTGGCGAGAGCATTCCCGGCAAGCACGTTATCGAGAACTCCATCAGCTTTAACAACTATGCTAAGGGTATCGACTCCAACTCCTGTCCTGACGTTATTGTCAGAAACTGCATAAGCTTCAACAACCGTAGCCACAACGTAGCTCTTTACACCAACAATGCAGCCAATACCGCCTTCGTTGCAAACGGCGTTATCTCCTTCAGAACCGGTGACGGCACTGTTAATGATAACCTTAAGCCTGCAGGCAACCAGAATGGCGCTGACTACAGAAACGAAACTACTTACTACTGGGAGGCAGGCGTATGTGCAAACAGCAATGGTAATACCATCAGCGAGGATATATTCGTTAGCCTTGACTTTATGGGTATCACCAGAAATGCCGACGGCAGCTTCAGCCTTAACGGCTTCCTTGAAATAAACGATAAGGCTCCCAGAGAAGTAGCAGGATGTAAGCTTGTATCGAAGGCATCCGAGGAAATCGTTCTCCTTGAGGATGAGGAGTGCAGCTTCAGCAAGGCATGGTATAAGCTTGATATGGAAGCTCACTGGCATCTCTGCGAGTGTGGTAACAAGAAGGACATCGGCGCCCACGATATCATCTGGATTATCGACAAAGAGGTTGACGGCAATATCCCCGGTGAGAAGCATCAGGAGTGTCTGACCTGTGGTCACAAGAGAGCATCCATTACCATCTATCCCGAGGTTGTAATTCCTACTCCCAAGCCTGATGATAACAAGCCTAACGTTCCGACTACACCTACCGATCCCGACCCCGAGCCTCAGCTTGGCTTCTTCGCAAGACTCTGGCAGGCAATTCTGAACTTCTTCAGAAACCTTTTCGGACTTAACAAGAAGGCTTTTATCCCCGGCTACTACAGATGGATCTGATTTGCCCCGGCATCTCATTTTCCTGACGTAAGGTTTATCATCTGACACATAACTTCCCTTCAGGCTCTGTTTTGTGAAATGATGATAAACATATTTAAAATTTAATACAAAAAAGACCCGATCGTGATAACACGGTCGGGTCTAAAAATTAGCATTTTAGCCTTGTTTTGTAAGCAATAGTAGTCAAAATGATGTATTTTTTCATATCAGGCAAGGATAAGGAATATTACCACAGAGACAGCAAGCGCTGTAGAACCGATGATAAGCACCAGTCTTGTATTCTTGTTAAAGCTAAGACTTGCGCTCTTAGTCTGTATGATTTTCGCCTTAGAAAGTGCTGCCAGAACAGGCTTATAAAGCATGATAGCAACAGATGCGTTAAGCATAGACTTGGCAAAATTGAAGGGGAGCAGCACTCTCGGAAGCAGGTCGAGCACCATAGAGCTTGCAGCCTCCTTAGGCATACCGACCAGTGGCGAGGTGAGGTATACGGGTGTAACAAAACTATTAAGTAAAAGCATAACGCCGGTTGTTGCGATAACTGCGGCTGTAAATGCGATAATTGCTCCGTTAATTGTCCTGATCTTCTTGTAAATCAGTGACGCAGTAAGTGTGAAAACTGCTGATGATGCGAAATTCATAATCAGACCGTACCAGGCAGTTGTACTGAAGGTGAGGAATTCGATAAATGCTGCAATAAATGCAATGATAAGTCCCGATACAGGCCCATAGATAAAGGCTGCAATCGCAATAACTGCATCCTTAACGTCAAGCGAAAGGAATCCCGAGATCGGAGGAATGATGTTGCAAACGAATGCAACAACGAAGGCTAATGCCGAAAAGATTGAAATACCTATCACCTTTTCAAGTGAGGCTGTGGATTTTTGTTTTTTAGTATTCATTATATTTCCTTTCTCAAAAGAGGGGAAAAAGAAAAACCTCGGACTAACTCCGAGGACAGAAAACCGTACTAATACTAGCCTGACAAAGCGCAAGCAGTCTTTTATAGACCGGCAAAAACGAATTGCCGTAGGCTGTATCACGATAAATCTTCTTTTCTCATCCGGACTTTCATCTCTTATCAGTAGATTATGCAGAAGTCTGCATAAAATCCATTCGAGAGTAACCGTCGGTCGAGGAATCTCACCTCGTCGGGAGCGTATTTCAAATCACGCTCTTCGCAGACTTAACCAAAAAAATTGAGCTCACTGCCGGTATGGAATCTCACCAATCCCCAAAGAATTTTTTATTAATTTATAAGATTTTATTATTAAATTAAAAGAATTTATTATTTAATTATAAGTAACATTTAAGCATTTTCGTATCTTTTAAGATTGCTTGCTCTCGCCTATGGCAAGCAAGAAAATGCACCGAGCAGCTACGCTATGTTAGCACTAATTAAATACTGCTCTGGCTTGTTTCGCAAAACGTCAAGCATTTTCGTATCTTTTAAGATCGCTTGCTTTCGCTTATGGCAAGCGAGAAAATGCACCGAGCAGCGACACTATGTTAGCACTTATTAAATGCTGCTCTAGACCCCTCCGTCGCTTTCAGCGACACCTCCCGCTATAAGGGGAGGCAGGTTTTGCCTTTCGAGGTCTGCTTGCAGATCGCTTGCTTTCGCCTATGCAAAGCGAGAAAATGCAAAAAAGCATATTTTGTTTATATTTCCCCGACGCCTTTCGACGCCGGGGAAAGTTGTTTATTTAATTAAAGGTATTAATCCTTAGATTAAATTACTCCTGGATCTCAGCAACAACGCCGGAACCAACGGTTCTACCACCCTCACGGATAGCGAAACGAAGACCCTTCTCGCAAGCGATAGGAGTGATGAGCTCAACGTTCATATCAACGTTGTCACCGGGACGGCACATCTCAACGTCAGCGGGAAGAGTGATAACGCCGGTAACGTCGGTAGTTCTGAAGTAGAACTGAGGTCTGTAGCCGGAGAAGAAGGGCTTGGAACGGCCGCCTTCCTTCTCGGTAAGAACGTAAACCTGACCTACGAACTTTGTGTGGGGATTTACGGTACCGGGCTGGCAAAGAACCTGGCCTCT
>JAFTON010000119.1 GCA_017463765.1 Clostridia bacterium
GAGGTTTCTATGAAGCCTTCTGCTAATCCCGGTACTGCAAGCACTTTCTTTACATGTACGGGTCCTTACGATGTGAAATTTGTTCTCGATGAGAACGGCGACCGTGTTCTTGATGAAAACGGACAACCAGTTACAGTAGAAAATCCTCATGATGAGATTGATATAGAATTTCTCGGTAATGATACCACTCACGTACAGTTCAACTTCTTCGTTGACGGTGTAGGTGGAAACGAGTATATGCATAATCTCGGCTTTGATGCTTCCGAGGACTTCCATACCTATGGCTACCGTTGGGAGCCTGATTCTATCACCTGGTTTGTTGACGGTGAGCCTGTTTATAAGGTTACAACAGATACCTCTGTTGAAAAGGCAGGTAACGTAAGAATAGTTGAGAAGCTTCCCTCTACTCCCGGTAGAATTCTTACTAACTACTGGTGTGGCAATGAGAGAGCTGCAGGCTGGATGGGTGTTTATGCAGGCGCTGTAAAGGATCAGGGAACCGAGTATAAGTGGATCAAGACAAGTGCCGAGGGCGCTCCCCTTAATCCTCCCGAAAAGCCTGATGAAGAGATCACGGGTATTGACTGGTCGGCTATTGAGCCTATTGCTCCCACCTTCGGATCTACCGAACTTTATACCGTTAATATCGAGGGCAATAAGGCGAACGTTACTTATACCGAGATTGGTGGTAGCTCCTATCTTAACGTAGAGATGGATATTGCAGAGGCTGCTGCTGATAAAAATTATCTTCGCTTCGTAGTTACCAACAATGCTGATACCGATTGCAGATTCAGAGTTAACGTTGTGGATAGCGAGCTTGTAGCTGCAGGCGCACAGAATATGTCAACCAACCAGTCGGCAACAATCGACGGCGAGGCTGCATATACAGATCTTGTATGGGGTGGCTCCTTCTTTGACCTCAAGGCAGGACAGACCTCCGAGATCGTAATCTGCTTCAACGGTGTGGTTGAGAAGCTTCAGCTTATGCCCGACTCCTCCAAGAATGACTCCAGCGTAAATGCAGGTAACGTTACCGTTGAGGATATTAAATTTGCTAAGGTTGGCGAGATTGATATCCCTGACGATCCTACACCCGATGATCCTAAGCCCGATCAGCCTACCGATCCTACCTCCGGTAATCTGAATCTTAACATTGGTGATTTTTCTACCACTATAGGTGGTAACGTGGCTGACGGATACGGCGTTAACGTAGACGAATCTGGTAATATCCAGGTTGTTTATACCAATATTCAGGGTAATTGCTATAAGAATTTCTGGGCTGACGTATCAGCTGTTGCAGGAACAAAGAATATCTTTACAGTCAAGCTTACCAACAACGGTGATGCTACGGTTAAGTTCCGTATTGATATAGAGAGTCAGTCTCAGGTAACTGCTAACACCACTGCTTGCAACCTTTCTGCTACAAAGAACGGCGAGGGTGTGTTCACCGATCTTGAGTGGGGTGGCTCTATATTTGAGATTGCAGCAGGCGAAACTGCTACACTTGAGGTAATCTATGATGCTTCCAAGAAGCCTACGAACGTCAAGATGTTTGCAGATAGCTGCCAGTATGACGATTCTACCTATCACGCAGGTGATATCACAATTTCCGACATTGCATTTGGTGGCGAGTATATTCCCGAAGAGGGTGGTGACGAGCCTGTTGATCCTGCAAAGGGCGAAGCTTTTGGCTTTGTAGCAAACGATTGCTACACGCTTTCTACTACCGAGACTACAAAGGTTCTTGGTGTTACCTATACTTCGGTTTCCAGAAACACATATCAGAACGTAAACGCATGGATTGGTGGCGCTACCAAGGGTTATGACCTTATGACCGTTAAGATCAGAAATAACGGAGATGCTACCGTTGAGATCACAGGTAAGCTTGAGTCTTCAGGTGCTGTGGCTCTCGCAGAATCCAAGGTTGTTATTGCTCCCGGAGAAGAAAAGGTTTTGACCTTAAGCTTCGGATATGATAATAGCGCCTTTGTAGAGATGCTCTTCTTCTTCATCGATTCGGGTTGGAGTGAAGAGACCACCACACACGCAGGTGATATTACCATTTCCGAGATAGAGTATGCTAACGCAGTTGCCTCTGGTATCGATCTTTACTTTACTGCAGAGGAAGAAACAGGATACACTATCGAAGGCACAAATACGGTTAACCTTAAGTACAACGGTGCAGGTAATACCTGGAAGCCCGTAACTGCAAACGTAGCTGAGCTTGCTGCAGGTAATAATGCTTTCACGGTTACTATTAAGAATAACGGCACGTCCGATTCCCGTGTACGTGTTGACGTACAGGGAACAACATGGGTTTCTACCGGTGACGGAACCGGTGGCATGGGTACTGATGCCTGTAACGTAACTGCAACGGGTGGTGACGTATGGACAGATACTATGTGGGGTGGCTCCACTCTCACTGTTGCAGCCGGCGCAGAGGTGACTCTCACGGTTTACTATAACGAAAACGGTCTTCAGGGCGCAGTTAAGAATATTCTTGTATTCGTTGATTCTGCGAGAGGTGTTGGCGATATTTACAGCTCCGATATTACTCTCTCGGCAATGAACTTCTCTACCGAGGCCATTCCTGAATAAATTTCAGTCAAAACGGCTGCCAAATGCAGCCGTTTTGCAATATCCTTTTAAGGAGTAATTTATGAACAAGAAAAAGAAAAGTTTGATTATTATATCGGCTTCGATGGCGGTAATCATCATTTTTACAGTTGCACTGAATGTTCTTTCACTAACGAAATTTGATAATATTTTCGAAAAATTCTTTGGCTCCAATCCGCCGAGCGTAAGAGGTGAAACTCTCGGCGCTGATGTGGAATACTATAAAAGTGATTTCGGTAGCGCCGGCGAGCTGTATGAATACGAGGAGAAAAAGGTAGCAGAAATTGCCGAGGAAGGAATCACGATTTTTGAAAATAATGGCATTCTTCCTCTTGAAATGGGAACTAAACTTAGCATTTTTAGCCATTCTTCTGTGGATTTGGTAAGTGGTGGCTCGGGTTCGGGCTCAGGCTCTTTTGAGTTGACTAAGGATCTGAAGGAGGGACTTGAAAACGCAGGACTTGCCGTAAATGAGTCGCTGTGGAACTTCTATAAAAACGGCAAGGGATCGTCATATAAGCGAGGCGTGGGAGTTATCAATTACGGTGCAGATCTTGATTGGTCAATAAATGAGTGTCCTCTCGGTGTAATAACCTCCGATCCGTCGGTAATGAGCTCTCTTGAAGGAACAATTCCGATGTTCGTTATCTCGCGCACCGGTGGAGAAGGTGGTGACGAGGCAAGGGATATGGCAGCCTTCGGTGGAGAATCAGGACAGCACTATCTTGAGCCTGACAAGACCGAGCTTGAGATAATATCCTATCTTAACGACAACTTTGATGACGTAATCATTCTTGTCAACTGTAACAACGCCATCGAGCTTGGTTGGGTGGCAGACTATGAAAACATCAGCGCAGTTATCAATTTTCCGGGTGCAGGCAGAACAGGCACATACGGTTTAGGCTATCTCATGACGGGTATTGATGCAGACGGAAAGGAGATTTCCTCTTCGGGTCATCTGGTGGATACCTGGGTTTATGATAATTTTTCCTCTCCTGCAATGCAGAATATGGGAGATTTTCGCTTCAGTGGAACAAACTATTACTATGTAAATTACAGTGAAGGCATCTACGTTGGTTATAAGTATTATGAAACTCGCTATGAGGATGTAATACTCGGAAGAGAAAACGTGGGTGACTACGATTACGCTGAAACCGTTCTTTATCCCTTCGGTTACGGTCTTTCCTATACCAAATTTGAGTGGTCGGACTTTACTATGACAGAGGCAGACGGTAAAGGCAATATCAACCTTTCTGTTACAGTAAAGAACGTAGGCGACAGAGCAGGTAAGGACGTAGTACAGATTTACGGGCAGGCTCCCTATAAGGGCGACGTGGAAAAATCCTCTGTTGTGCTTATCGGTTTTGCAAAGACCGATAGTCTGGCGCCCGGAGAAAGCGAGCGCGTAAGCATTACAGTGAATCTGAAAGACCTGACCTCTTACGATACGAAGGCAAATGGTGGCAAGGGTGGATATATCCTCGATGAAGGCAATTACTATATCACGGCAGCCTCCAATGCTCACGAGGCTATCAATGCTATTATCGCTGAAAAGTCGGATTCTGTTGATCTTATAGAAGCAAAGGCCGATAGCTCCACTGCCATAGGCAATATGGTTGGTGTACACCATGTGGCAGAGTATGACTCAACCACCTATTCACAGATAGGTGATAACAATATTATTGAGAATCAATTCACCGATTCAATTCTTTCAGATGCCGTATGTCTGTCGAGAAATAATTGGTCTGTAATGGAAAACAACGGTCTTCGTTACGGTCAGGTATCGGATGAAAACAGCAAGGCAGAGGTTGGTGGTAAGCAGTTCCAGACCGAAGCAACCGAGGCGATGAAGGAGGCGTTGAAATCCTTCTGCTCGCTCAATCCCGATGAGGGTAACGAGCTTCTTAAAATCACCTTTGGCAAGAAAGGTGAGGTTGATCTGATTGATCTTCGTGGACTTTCTTATGATGATCCTCTCTGGGATGAGCTTCTTGATCAGATCACCTACGATGAGCTTTCAAAGCTGATTGATGAATGTGGTTATTGCTCGCCTGCAGTAGATTCTATTAATAAGCCTAAGGTAAACGACCTTGACGGTCCTGCAGGCCTGAACGATATCATTGCTCACGGTTCAATGCCTATCGGAGAGGGACTTCGCGCTATGACATGGCCAACACAGTATATGCTGGCATGCACCTGGAACGTAGAACTTGCCGAGGATATGGGCAGGGGAATTGCCGAGGATGGCTTGTACTCCGGTACTGTTGGCTGGTATGGCCCGGGTATGAATATTCACCGTACCCCCTTCGCAGGCAGAAACTTTGAATATTATTCGGAGGACTCCTTTATTTCGGGTGCTCTTGGCAGAGCCGAAGTTTACGGTGCAGCTACAAAGGGTATGTATGCCTTTATCAAGCACTTTGCAGTAAATGATCAGGAAACCCATCGTGACGAACGTGGCCTTGCTACCTTTGTAAGCGAGCAGACAATCCGTGAAATATATCTCAAGCCATTTGAGATGACTATTATTGATAACAGTGTTGAGATTGAGTATAACGAGGCTGTTAAGGATGAAAATGGCGAAACTACAGGCTACACAAGAAAGACAGCAACCGTCCCGGCTGCAAGCGCAGTAATGACCTCCTTTAACCGTATCGGTACAACCTGGGCAGGTGGACACTATAACCTGATCACAGGTGTCCTTCGCGGTGAATGGGGCTTTAACGGTTTTGTGCTTACCGACTATGAGGTTGGCGCAGGCAAGGGTTCGTATATGGATACCCTGCAGACTCTCGCTGCAGGTGGTGATGCCAAGCTTAAGACTGTAGGAATGGATGCTCTCTTTGGCTTTGATATTGAGAAGCATCCTGCATACGGCTCTTACGGTCGTGAGGCAGCACATCACATTCTTTACACGGTTGTGAATTCTGCAGGTATGAACGGTTTCGTTCACGGTGTTGAGTACGTCAGAGGCTTTGCATACTATAAGATTATTCTTATTGTATGGGATATTCTTGCATTGGCAGGTCTTGTGGTGCTTGCGATCCTTCTTGCTAAACGTATTCGCAGGGCAGAGGAAACTTCCGATCAGAAGGAAAATGATGAAACAAGCTCTTTGGACGGTGAAGGACTTCCCTCAAAATCCGAAGATGCCTGAAGCTTTTGCCCATAACAATAATAATAAATAAAAAAACGGGAGAGGAACCCAAATGGGCGCCTCTCCTTTTAGCTTTGCAAATCTTCAGCAAAGCAGTAATAATATTGACTGTTATAGATTGTATTTCAGATTGTATTAATACTGGCTGTTATAGATTTTTGAATACAGACCGTTCTGCATCAGTAGCTCGGAATGCCTGCCTCTTTCCACTATGCGACCGTTATCCACGACAAGAATAAGATCTGCGTTTTCTATTGTCGATAAACGGTGAGCAATGACGAAAACGGTGCGCCCCTTCATCAGATCATCCATAGTTTTCTGTATTAGCAGTTCGGTTCGTGTATCCACGTTGCTTGTTGCTTCATCCAGAATAAGTATCGGTCTGTTTGACAGATATGCTCTTGCGATGGTAAGAAGCTGCTTTTGTCCTGCACTGATGTTGGTGCTGTCCTCGTTGATCTGGGTATCATATCCATTCGGCAGCGCATCGACAAAGCTGTCAATATGTGCTTTTTTAGCTGCAGCCATAACCTCCTCGTAGCTTGCACCCTCCTTACCGTAAGCGATATTGTCATATACACTTCCCGAGAACAGTATCGTATCCTGCAGAACCATTCCGAATATTTTGCGCACGTCTGTCCTGCTCATTTGAGAAATATCTCTTTTATCAACCAACACTTTTCCGGACTTAGGATCGTAAAAACGCATTAAAATGTTAACAATAGTTGTCTTTCCACCACCTGTAGGACCTACAATTGCTATTTTTTCACCCGGATTAACATGTAAGTTCAGGTTCTCAATCAGTGGCTTATCATCGGTGTATGAGAAGCATACGTCAATAAACTCCACCTCTCCATAAGCATCCACATCGACACCAGATTCAATCTCCTCCATCTCTTCGCCGTCAAGATAATCATATACTCTTCTTGCAGAGGCGATGGTTGACTGTATCATTGACATTCCGTTTGCAATTGACTCAAGTGGGCCGGAGAACAGCTTGGTATACATGATAAATGCCACAAGTGCGCCTACGTCTACACGCTGATTTATTACAAGATATGCGCCGAGAACACATATTGCAACGTATGATAGGTTGTTTATCAGACCTACGATCGGACCTACCAGAGCAGAAATAAAGTATCCCTTCTCGGCATATGACGCATATTTTCCGGTGACGTCTTTATATTTTTTGTTTTGAGCTGCCTCGATGGAGAAGATTTTTACTGCATCAAAGCAAGCTAAATTTTCCTCGCAAATACTATACATTTTTCCTGCCTCTGTACGTGAATCGTTAAAGTGCTTTTCACTTCTTGAAGCAAGAATTGCCGACAGTGTCAGTGACAATGGGACAAATACTATTACAGCAAATGCCATCGTAGGCTCTTTTGTGAAGATTATTACCGAAATCATAACAAGCTGAATTATGCCGTTAATAACCACACCGAATATATCGTGTATCGAGCCACCCATTATTGAAACGTCGTTTGTCATTCGGGAGATTATCTCGCCGTTTGGAGTGCTGTCAACCGTTTTGACAGGGATTTTAGCTATCTTTTCGCTCATTCTTACCCTGATTTTACAGGTAAAGAAGTTGGTGACCGAATAGTTCATTATCGCTTTTGTAAGCGCACCGAACAGCGCTGAGATAAGATATATTACGATAAGTGAAAAAATACGGCTGTTGAACAGTGTGCTGTCAAGCTGTGCCTGCCCATCAATAAGCTCATATATCTGATTTGTTAGATTACCGAGAACCTCGGGTGCAGTCATTGCAAGATATGCCGAGCCAATGCTTAGCACCGTAGCAAGAAGCAGCCAGTGAATTATTCCGAGCGAGTCCTTCAATATTCTTGCGATTACCTTAAGCGAGCTTATGCTGTTTTTCTTTTTCTCAGCTTTCATTTCCTGCCTCCTTTCTGCGACTGCCGAGCTGGGAGTCGGCAATCTCACGGTATATGGGGCAGCAGGACAGCAGCTCATTATGTGTTCCCACGCCAATGATCTCACCCTTATCCATAACGTATATGCGATCTGCACTCATGGCAGTGCTGATACGCTGGGTGGCAACAATTCGGGTTTTGCCCGAAAGGAGAGTATCATAGTTTTTCTTAATCTCGCTTTCTGTAAGGAAATCCAAAGCGCTGAAGCTGTCGTCAAATATGTATATATCGGTGCTTTTAATAACGGTACGCGCCATGTTAAGCCTTTGCCTTTGCCCACCACTGACGTTCTGACCTCTGCCGACCAGAAGATAATCCAGTCCTTCTTCGTGAGAGTCGACAAAATCCGACATTTTTGACAGGCGAAGCACCTCGAGCACCTCCTCGTCGGTTGCATCCGGTCTTCCCATCTTTATGTTGTCACGGACAGTACCTTCAAATATCTGCGCCTTCTGCAATGCCACTGAAAAGTGAGAGCGCAGATCGGTTTTACGCATTTCACGGTATTTCGCCCCACCGATAAGTATCTCTCCCTCGCCCGGCTCAAAAAGACCTGCGAGAAGTCTGATAAGTGTGGTTTTTCCACTTCCCGTACCACCTATAAGCGCAATATGCTCCCCCTCTTTTATATCGAAGGACAGATTTCGTATTACGGTTTTGGTAGAATCGGGGTAGGCAAATGACAGATTGTGTATTTCAATATCATACCCGAGGGGAGTTGCCCCCTCGCCAACAGGTATGCGTTCCTCGTCATCAGCCTTCAGAATATCGTTAAGCCTTCTTACCGAAACCTTCACCTTAGGCAGCCATGCCAGAGTCCAGGATATATTAATCAGCGCACCCGAGATAATGCCGATATATTGAAGTACGGCAATAACACCACCTGCACCGACCCCTGCGCCGTTTGCACGAATACCTCCGAAATAAATCACTGCTACGGTAGCAAGGTTTAAAAGCAGCATTCCAAAGGGGTCTACCATTCCACCACGGATATTTGCCATAATCATATATTTTGACATCTCTTCGGTGGCAAACTTTGCACGTCCGTGCTCCCTCGCCTCATTGTTGAATGCCCTGACTACACGAAGCCCCGACAGTCTTTCTCTTACTATTTTGTTCTGAATATCTATATATCTGTCGGATTTATCCCACATATCGTAAAGAGGTCGCATAAGGATAAGCACAAGAATAAGAACGGGTGGTATAGAAATCATAAATACGGCTGCCAGAACGGGATCGGCAATAAATGCCAGCGCAGCCGAGCCGAAGAACATTATCGGTACGGTAAACAGTGTATATGGGAGACTTGTGATAGTGCCCTCCACGTTCCAGATATCGTCGGTTGCTCTTGTGAGAAGTCCCGATGGGCCGATTTTTGTGTAATCCGAGTAGGAAAGCGCGTTAATCTTGTTAAAGGTTGTACGGCACAGATCTGCCGTATAGCGCGCGGAAATTCTTGTGTTCAGCTTTGCTGAGATGATATTTCCCACAGCTGACAGTATAGCCAACACTATCATAATCACAGCGTATTTCCATACTGCCTCAAGATCGTTTTTTGCTATTCCGTTTTCGACGATCTCGCTCATAACGAAGGGCATAAGGAGCGAGAGCATCATACCTAAGGAATCTATGATAGCAACGGCTATCAGTCCTTTTTGGTACGGTTTTAATAGTTCAAGTATTTGTTTCATCTTTGTTTTGTGTTTCTCTTGTTTGTCTTAAGTCTTAAAAGTGTATTCCGAGAATAAAATAAAACACCCGTAAACGCCACGGGTGCCTGAAAAAACAAAAAAATCCCCGGGCGTACACATAGCACCGGGAGAAAGGTGGCAAAAGACCTGCCACTAAGATATCATATCCTCGGAGGTGAGTACGTTTGTGTTATTGAAATAACTGTTATTTGTGCGATTTGTCATTGTATTCTCCTCCTTTCTTTGATTTTTTATATTTGTATTGTATCACTGTAGCAGCTTTTTGTCAATAGTAATTTTCAGAATAATTGCTTGCGCTTGCAAAAAGCTTTTTTTCTCTTGACAATCGACCCGGTATAAAGTAAAATAGACTCGGATAATAAATGGAGGTGCGTATGAATTTTGTATTTGATCTTTACGGTACACTTATAGATATAATTACCGATGAGAGCAACAGTGAGCTCTGGGAGGGAATTGCGCTTTTGCTCGGAGACGGAGAGGAGAGGGCAGAGCAGGTGAGAGAGGAGTATCTCGGTTTGTGTCGCAAGGCGCATAAGGGTGGCTATCACGAGCTTGATCTGCTTCTCGTATTTGTTGCTATGCTTGAAAGTCGAGATGTGGATATATCGGTTGCACCATCTCTGGCATCTGAGTTTCGCAGACTGTCAATTGTTCGCCTTCGCTGCTTCGACGGTGTGAGGGAAATGCTAAGCGAGCTTCGTGAAAAGGGGGCAGGCATGTATCTTCTATCGAATGCCCAGAGCTGCTTTACCGTTGATGAGCTTCACACCACGGGTCTTTACGACCTTTTCGACGGAATAGTGCTCTCCTCTGATATAGGGGTTAAAAAGCCCTCGCCCGAGGCATTCAATATAGCCTTTGAAAAGCTGGGAATAAGTGCAGAAAACAGCATTTACGTTGGTAATGATATGCGTGATGATGTCCTCGGCGCAAGCAACGTGGGAATGAGAACCGTATATATTCAGACCGAGCAGTCGGGCAGTTACCCCGAGCTTTCGCTTCCCGAACCTACCTATAGGGTAAGCAATCATAGAGAGATGAAGGAGCTGCTGACTTCGCTTATTTGATTACACTTGACAAAAAAGTCAATAAGTAGTATAATTGGTTTATATTGGGTTCAGAAAGGAATTACCCGTAGGGTAATAGAGTATAAAATGGATAGAGAAAGAATATATAATTTTGCTGCAGGACCGTCAATGTTGCCGCTTGAGGTGCTTGAGAGAGCACAGGCAGAGCTGCTTTGTTACGGCGATACGGGTATGTCGGTTATGGAGCTCGGCTCGGACTCTCCCGAGTTCAAGCAGATTTTGCAGGATGCCGAGGACGGTCTCAGGAAGCTTATGAACATTCCCGGAAACTATAAGATTCTTTTTATGCAGGGTGGAGCTTCAAGCCAGTTTGCAGCCATTCCGATGAATCTGCTCTCCTCGCACCAGTGCGCAGATTACGTGCTCTCGGGCCAGGTGTCAAAGAAGGCATATGATGAGGCAAAAAAGTACGGTGATATCGTTATCGCTGCCTCCTCGGGTGGAGCATCTCCTCCTTATTCTACCGTTCCGGTAACTAAGCGTTCAGACTTCCGTCCCGATGCCGACTACGTTCATATCTGCTATAACAACACCGTCTACGGCACAAAGTTTCATTACGCTCCGGACACGGGAAATATTCCTCTTGTTGCCGATATGACCTCCTGCATACTTTCCGAGCCTATCGACGTGACCAAATTCGGATTGATATATGCAGGTGCAGAGGTTAACGTTGCTCCTGCAGGAATAACGGTTGTAATCGTTCGTAGCGACCTTATCGGTGGCGCGCGTCCCGATACGCCCTCTACCCTCGACTATAAGAAGCTTGTGGACAATACCTCTGCCTACGACAGTACGTCTATATGGTGTATCTATATGGCAAAGCTGGTGTTTGAATGGATTCTTTCCATCGGTGGTCTTGATGAGATGAAGCGCCGTAATGAGAAAAAGGCAAGCCTGCTTTACGATTATCTTGACGGTCCCGGCGACTATTATACCTCCCCTGTGGATAAAAAGTGTCGAAGTATGATGAACGTGGCGTTTCATACCTGGGACGGCGAGCTTGATAAGAAGTTTATAAAAGAGGCTGCTGAGCATGGTCTGATTAATCTCGCAGGCAATGCCGGTGTTGGAGGAATGTGCGCCTCGCTTTATAACTCCATGCCCTATGAGGGCGTAGAATTGCTCATCAAATTTATGAAGGAATTTGTGAAGAACAATCCTAAAATTACAAAATAATTGACACTGAATATGCTGATGTAACTTTTTTTGATAATTTTTTGATTTTCTTAATAAAAAAATTATTTTCATATTGACAATTGTATTTTTATATTTTATAATTGTGACATAAACTAAAAAATAATTTAAAATGGGGTACCCCATTTTGTATGATGCTCACTTCGTTCTCATCATACAAAACAAACAATGTTGGCAACACTCGGTATCTATAAAGCGCGAGCTTTTTGATATAAAACAAAAACAAAAAAATTAGAAAGGAAAACACACAAATGACAATGGCAAACAGAAAAACAGTGATCGTGGCTTTCATGATCGTAGCAGTAATGCTCATGGCAGTAGGTTTTGCAGCTCTTACCGATACCCTTACCATCATAGGTAATGCTCACATCGATATCGCTGCTGCAGAAAACAACTTCGATGAGAAGATCTTCTTCTCTGCTTCTCAGGCTGTTTCCTCTACCGGTACAGGAAGCACTGCAGACACAGCAAGCCATACCGCCGATGATGCTACCTTTACTGTAAACAAGCTTGCAGTTAAGGATGAGCAGTCTACCTTCAAGTTCACTATTAAGAACGAGAGCAACGTAGCAGCTGACATCACCGTTGCAGCTACCAAGCTTAGTGGTGCAGAGAACCCCTCTAACTCCAACCCCTCTATTTTCGGTATTACTTATAGCTATGTAGTATTTGATGCTGAGGGCAACGAGCAGGTTGGTGATAACGACACCATTCCTTCTGGTGGTACTATGGATATTACTATCGTAGTAAAAGTTGTTAATCCTGTAACTTCTAACACCAGCGCAACATTCGGCATTGAGTACACTGCTACCACTGTTGAATAATATAAAAAAGATTAAGTAATTACATAATTATAAAAATAGGAGGTCAGCAATGTCAGATAAAAAAATATTACATATTATTTCTTCATCCACACTTGCTGCCCTCCTGATAATCTTTTTTATTCCGTTTGAAACGGCAGGAAGAATACTTGCGGCTGTTGCTATAGTCGCAGCCGCAGTGCTCTCCTACGTTTTTTTAAAGAAGCGTCCGATTCTTTCGATGAACAAAAAACAGATAATAATGATTATTTCTGTTATTTCGCTTCTTTATTTATCCTTATATTATTTCACGGGACTCAGCTTCGGATTTTACAAAAATCCGTATGCCTTTAATGGAGATCTGTTTTTCACATTCTTCATTCCCACCGTGGCAGTTATAGTCGCATCGGAGATTTTCCGATACGTGCTCAGAGCCCAGGAGGATAAGGTCGCTGACATTTTATGTTATTTGTCATGCGTTTTTGCGGAATTGATCGTTTGCTCAACTGCGAGCGTTGCGATTTCCTCCTTCTCAAACTTTATGGACTTGGTTGTAGAAACCTTGTTCCCGGCAGTATTGGCAAATTTGCTATACCACTATCTTTCCAAAAGATACGGTTACTATCCCAATATAATTTTCAGAGCAGCAACTACTCTTTACGTTTACATTATTCCGTATAAACCTGCTATGTCCGAATCGTTGGTTTCCTTTGCAAACATGATGGTTCCCATAGCGATATTTCTGTTTATCGATTCTCTTTATGAGAAGAAAAGACGCCTTGCTTTAGGTAAGAAATCAAGGCTTGAAGTTCCTATTACAGTTTTAGCGGTTACAATTATGTTAGCCGTTATCATGCTGATTTCAAATCAGTTCAGATTTGGCGCCTACGTTATAGCTACCGAAAGTATGACGGGTGAGCTTAACAAGGGAGATGCCGCAATATATGAAAGATATGATGACCAGACAGTTATTGAAGGTCAGGTAATTGCTTTTAGAGACGGTAAATCTGTGGTTATTCACAGAGTTAATGATATACAAATAATTAACGGACAAACGCGCTATTTCACCAAGGGTGACGCAAACGAGGATATGGATGCAGGGTTCATTTATGATTCAAACATAATCGGACTCGTTAAATTCAAGATTCCATTCATTGGATATCCTACGTTGTGGCTAAGAAGCCTGTTCAGCCGTTAGAGAGGAGAAGATAAATGTCTGAAGCCGAAATACGAAGACGACAAGACTATAAGCGCAATAGAAAAAACTGGATTTTAATTCAGGCAGCAGCCCTTGCGGTAGTCATTATTATTGCGCTGGGTTCATTCCTTGTGTATGACAGAATGAACAGGACCTACTACATAGAGTATACAGAAAACGGATCTGCTGACTATAGGGTAAATTATAAGCCCAACAGTTTCTTCGAGGAGGAGTGGATAGGCTCGGGTCAATCCTACGTTTCTTCTCTTGTTAACGGAATACAGGCAGATTTTAATTATGCTTTGAATATGGATACGGTAAACGTAGGCTTTGATTATACCTACGGTGTTACGGCACAGCTTATCGTTTCTGATAAGACCACCGGCGATCCTATATTTAATCCGACTGACGTGCTTGTAGCTGATAAAACTGCAGAGGCGCGCCGTACGGATAAGATCATTGTTAAAGAAACCGTTAATGTTGATTTCAGCAAGTATAATTATCTTGCACACCAGTTCATTCAGGCGTATAGCTTAACCAATGCTACAAGCATGCTTGTGGTTACTATGCACGTTGACGTTCTCAGCCAGAGTGACGAGTTTGAGAATAACAACGAGAACAGCTATTCTGTATCTCTTAATATTCCTCTCGGTGAGGAAAACTTCAGCATGTTCACCACCTCCAGCGCACCTGCCGGAGAGAGTAAGGTGCTTGCATGCAAGGGTGCAGTAAGCCGTAATATTTTCCTTACTATAGGAATTGTCGGCTCGGTAATTGCATTTGTTCTTGGTTGTGTTCTTGTGCTCTTCGTTTACGTTACCAGAAACGAGGACGTAAACTATCAGATCAAGGTACAGAAGCTGGTTTCCTCTTACCGTTCCTTTATCCAACAGATTGAGGGTGAGTTCGACACCGAGGGATATCAGATCGTTGCTATCAAGACCTTTACCGAGATGCTCGGTATCAGAGATACTATCCAAGCTCCTATTCTTATGAGCGAAAATAAGGATGAGACAATGACTCAGTTCCTTATTCCCACAAATACAAAGATCCTTTACGTATATGACATAAAGGTAGAGAACTATGATGAGATCTACGGCGTATACGAGGAGGAAGAGCCTCGCGGCAGGGTTCTCGAGTTCGAGGACGAGGAAGGCGTAGAGGAAGCGATCATTATTGAAGAGGACGTTGATATGGAGGACCTTGCTGAAGCAATGGCGACCCCCGACGTTATTCTTGATGAGGTTGACTTCGTTTCCGATGATGACGTAGAGTACGAGGGAACCGAGGAGGCTCCCGGCGTTGAGGTTGTAGGTGTTGTATGGCCTGAGAGGAGAAAGAAAAATAAGGTTTATCGCTACGATCCTAACGGTGAGAAGCTTTCTGAGGGTGATATGGTCCTCGTTCCTACGAGAGACGCAGCGAGAGACAGAGAGGTTATCCGTAAGGCAGCAATCGCCCGTGCTAACCACACTATCGACCCCGAAACTCATCCCCACGCACTTAAAAAGATTATTGGTGTTATAAAGCGCCGTGCGGAGGCAGCGCTCACACCAAAAGAAGAAAAAGACGAAACTTCTGATACATAAATTAACAAAATAAAAGAAAGGAGAGAGTAATTATGACAAGACGAATGAACGTGATTGTATGTGTTGCCCTCTCCTTTATGTTTATCTTCTCGGCAATAGGCTACTCTGCACTTACCGATAACCTGAGCATCAGAGGAACTGCCAGCATAGAGATGCCTGCAGGTCTTTTCATCACTAAAATAGTGGAGAAGGAGGCAGCATCAAGGCTTGACGTTTATACTGCAGACTTTCTTGATTACTCGACAACGGTTGACTGTACACTGAGTAAAAGCTCGGGCAGCCGTGCCGGAAGCATTACCTATCAGATCACCGTATGGAATAATACAAATCATGAGTATGCTTACAGAAAGCTGTTTTATCGAACCAATCTTTCTGGATATAATAATAATCTTGTTAATGATATTACAGACGGTGGCAACATAAATAATAACAGAATTAACGTTAAAGCCAGCTTCCCCAACGGAAAAACGGTAGCGCCGGGAGGCACGCTTATATTTGAAGTTACGTACACACTCGGCTCGAACAGCTCTACCTTCCCTTCAAGAAACAACTATAAGACACTTTTGAATTATCAGTTCGGTATTAACGTTGAATCCGAGGCTGCAGCGAGAGATGCTGTGCACGATAAATTCCTTAACGTTCTTAACAGCTCGGCAACCTATGAGGAGCTCGTTACCAAGATTGATGATAAGTACGACGGCTATAACGAGTGGACCTCTAACTATATGGGTAACGTTAGCAGTGCAGTAGACGCCGACTCCATGACGGTTGAAACCCTTTTCGCAGGTCAGCTTAATATGGTCATCAACGGAGAAACAAAAAAGGCAAGAGTTCTTATCAAGCATGAGAACTTGGACAATAACACAATGACGGGCGACGACTACGTTGCTGAGCATTCAAACGGTAATCAGTTCAGGGGTTATGGCTGTGAGATGACTCTGTATCTTACTACAGAGGAGCTTGATAACGCCAACGGTTGGGCAACCGTATACGTAACTGTATTTACATGTGACCGAGATGAAAACGGTAATATCGTCGGCAGCTGGTATAAGATTGGTGAAACCTATGAGGGCGAGGCTAACGTCGTTGGTTATAACGGTGAGGCAGGTGGAACAGGATCATTCGTAACTGATAACTGGCGTTCTTATGCTGCTACGTATTCTCCTACCGATGAGTATTCTTATACCGTAAATCAGGGAACAGGCATTAAGGATCTTACAAGATACGTGGATCAGAATGCAATCAACGAGTTCCAGCGTATTCTTATAGAATCCAAAGAGATTATAGATGATATGAGATATGCAGGTATCGGTATTGAAATGATTGAGGACGCATACATGGCTGCATCTAAGTATTATTCGCTTGATGCAAACGGCAACCCGGTTGCAAATCAGGGAATAACCAGAGCGCAGCTTCTTCCCTCGCTAAAGGAACTAAATTATGCTCTTCTTGAGGCTAAGGAAGTAATCGAAAACCTTCCTCAGAACCTGCTTGAATAAAATAAACGGCTCGAAAGTGAAGCGCACGTTAAACGTTTCGCCTAAAAGAGCCGTTTTTATTATTCTTAAATGTTCAGCTGGTGTATTGACTTTTATTGCACATAGTGTTATAATGTATGATGAAGAATTATGAAAAAAGGATAAATTATGTATTATATAACACTTGATTTAGAGTGGAATCAGGCATACGCGCAAAAGGCTCTTGCAGTGCAGAGAAGACTTGCATGCCGTCTGCGTGGTGAGGTAATACAGATCGGAGCCGTTAAGATGGATTCTAAAATGAACATCTGTGGCTCCTATCAGATTATTGTTAAGCCACAGCACTTCAAGAAGCTGCACCGTCACGTCAGCGAGCTTACCGGTATTACTCAGGAGCAGATGGATATGGGCACGCCCCTTCCTATTGCAGCCGAGAGATTTAAAAAGTGGTGTGGCAAGGACTTTTGTTTTCTCACCTGGGGTCCTGATGATATTCCAATGCTGAAGGAAAACTTCAACGTCCATGACATTCCGTCAGGCTGGCTTGATAAGGTTTATGACCTTCAGGTAATCTTTAACCGTCAGACCGACGATTCATCAAAGCAGCGTTCGCTTGAATATGCTATGGATTACTTCGGTCTGGAGCAGCATCTTCCTGCACATGATGCACTGAACGATGCTTATTTTACTGCCCTTGTGGCAAGGGAGCTTGACGTTCCCGAAGGGGTGAAAACATACTCCTCCGTACATGGCGAATTCCTTGCAGACTCGGTTATCGGAGACGCAGATGCAGGTGGCGACGGATATGTTACAATTAACGAGATGCTTGAGGACGAGATAGTGAAATCGCCCGTCTGCCCAATATGTAACCGTGTAATGCAGGAGGAGGATAAGCTTCTTCATTCAAAGGGGCAGAAGTATACGATGCATTTCTCATGTAAGAAACACGGCGATATGCTTCTGTCACTGAAGCTACATAAAAACTTTAATGAAACCTGGCGTGCGCGCCGTACAATCAGACTTGCAGACGAGGCTGCCCTTGCTGAATACAGAGAAGGACTTGAGAAGGCGAATATCCGTCGTAAGTCCACCAGGAGAAGAAAACCAAAGACTAAAAGACGTCCCTCCACCGAGGGTTAATAATAAGAACCACTACTGCCCAAAGAGGCATATCGGTAGTGGTTCTTTTTTTTGTTTTTAATTCTCGTTTACCTTTTTCTTGTCGACAAGACGCAGAATTATTGCTGCACCAAGACATACTACCGTTACTACGGCAAATGAAATCCAGTCAACCTCGGCAAGATTTGATATAACAAAATCGCCCGTCTCAGCGTCCTGAAGCTCGGAGAACACAAGAACGGTATCAACGATTATTGCAGCGAATACGGCAATTCCCGAGATAACCTTCATAAGTGCGATATTACCGTCGACTGCAATTTTCTTCGCATGGGTAGGCGTTTCCTTTGAAAAATCAATCGCAGAGCAGAGGTAGTAGGTTGCTGCAGCGAGAACGATTGTTTCAGGGATCATATAGGTGGCGTTGTAGCCGATGGAGTAGAGAAGAACTGCACCGGTAGGAATTTCAAATGCGCACCAGGCAGTAAAGCCCGAGATTACGTGGCAGAGATAACGTATTACTGATGCGCTTATCGCACCGATCATCATTGCTGTGGGATAGTTGAATTTCTTCTTGAAAAAGCCTACTATACCGAATGAGGAGTACGCGATAACGTAATCAAGCAGTGCGAGAACTATAACAGAGTACCAGGTAACAAGTGGTAGATATGAGAAGTTCTCAAATCCCAGCAACAGCTGGATCATTGATGCTACAAGAGCAGCACCCATACCGTATTTTGGGCCGTGACGGTATGCGAAAATAAGAATTGGAAGCATTTGCGCGAAGGTTACCGAGCCACCGTATGGCATATCGATAAGCTTCAGCATTGCCAGAACTGTGGACAGGGCGATCATAATGCCGGCTTCGCACAGCGCAAGTGTGTTTTTCTTCATTTTGTTATCCTCCTTTAGTAGCGGTCTGAAGAATCCGCAATAAAAATACCGCGCAGGATATATCATCCGCGCGGTAGACTAAAGGCAATTAGTACCAAAATCCATTCTTCCTACGACGGCATTATCCGTATCAGGTTAAAGGGTTCGATGCAAGGCATCGTCTCAGCTTAGCGCACCCCTGATGTATATTCTGTTCGGTTCGTGTATATAATATCACACTTTTTTTGGTTTGTCAATAGGGTTTTTCAGAAAGATCAAGCATTTCGTCAATTGCACGCATAACGCCAAGCTTGCCGTATTCATATGTAAGTCCACCCTGCATATATGCAGTGAAGGGCTCTACAATTGGACCATCGCAGGAAAGCTCGTTTGTTGCGCCTGTAATAAAAGTGCCGGCAGCCATAATTTCGGGGTGAGGATAACCCGGCATATCACCGGGCTCGGGAATGCAGTATGCCTCTACGGGAGAGCCCATCTGTATACCCTTACAGAATTTAATAAGCTTGTCTGCCGAGTGAAGATTTACGGTCTGAACAATATCGGTACGCTTCTCATCATACTTGGGGTCAACCTCGTCAAATCCTGCAAGCTCAAGCATCCTTGCTGCAAAGACCATAGACTTAAGCGTAGATGCAACGCAGGCAGGAGCCATAAAGAATCCTTTGTAGAATGATGCAAGCTGGTTGAAGTTTGCGCCAAGATCCTTGCCGATGCAGGGGGCAGTAAGTCTTTCAGCAATATCCTCGATGACCACCTTCGTGCCAACGCAGTATGCACCACTTACAGCAAAGCCCGAGCCCAGATTTTTCATCATTGAGCCAACAAAAACGTCAGCTCCAACGTCTGTGGGCTCTCTGTCCTCGGTAAATTCACCGTAGCAGTTGTCAACCATAATAACCGTCTCGGGAGAAACCTCCTTGATTGCCTTGATAGCTCCTTCAATCTGAGCGATGGTAAGGCTCTTTCGCTGCGCATATCCACGGCTGCGCTGAATTGCAACAACCTTGACGAAGGAGAGGGCAAGTCGTTCCTTTATTGCATCAATATCGAAATCACCATTCTTCAGGTCGATTTCCTCATATTTCACACCGTATGCCATAAGCGAGTTACGGCTGCCACCTGCAGTTCCGATAACCGTCTGAAGCGTATCGTAGGGAGTGCCGGAAACGTAGAGCAAGGTATCTCCCGGCTTGCAAAGTCCACCGAGAGTTACGGCAAGCGCATGGGTGCCTGACATAAGCTGAGGGCGTACAAGCGCATCCTCTGCACCGAACACACGGGCATATATTTCCTCAAGCTTATCTCTGCCCGAGTCGGTAAATCCGTAACCGGTAACCTCTATGAAATCGGCAGTAGAAACCTTGCATTCCTGAAATGCCGAAAGCACTTTTGCTGAGCAGATAAGACAGTTTTCTTCTATTTTTGTAAACACTTCTTTACAATCCGCCTCTGCTTTTCTTGCTAAATTGGCAGTGTAGTCGCTTATTTTATATCCGTAGTACATTTTATTTTCCTCTGTTTTTTTATTTTATACTGTCGAGCAGGGGGATAAGCTCTGACAAATCGGTAATAGTGTAGTCGGGCTTCAGTTCGCCATAGGGAGTGTTGAAACGGTTAAAGTGACAGGTTAATATTCCTGCGTTTTTTCCACCCTTGATATCCGAGCTTAAGCTGTCTCCCACAATGATCGTTTCCTCGGGTTTAAAGTCTGTTATACGAGCGAAGCAACCCTTGAAATATTCGATATTTGGCTTTGCACTGCCAATCTCCTCTGAAATAAATATGTCTTTAAAATATTTACCTATGCCGGAGTCGGCAATTCTGGGCTTCTGAACGGTTGGTATACCGTTTGTTGCCATATATAGATCGTATTTTCCACTTGTCTCAAATGCTTGGAGCAGTTCCTCTGCGCCCGGCAAAAAATCATGTTCCTTCGACAGAAGTGGCTCGTATATATTTTGCGCCTCGGTTGGAGATGCATCGACCGAAAGCTCCTCGAAAAGCATACTGAACCGTCCGATTAGAACCTCATCTTTAGTCATTTCTCCACGCTCAAGAGCCTTCCAGCAAGAAAGATTTATTTCAATATATCTTTCGACGGTTTCTTTGTCACAGGGTAGCCCCATTTTCTTGAAGGTGAGCCCGATAGCCTTTCGCTCTCCCTTCTGGAAATCAAGTATTGTGTCGTCAAGGTCGAGAAAAACGTTCTTAATCATACAGTTCTCCCATTAAGTTTCTAACTTTTATATTCTATCATATCTTGATGAATAAATCAACCCTTACTGAATAAAAAAGTCACAAATGAATAGTTTATAATCTATCTTAACAGATGATCAAGTCGAAAACTTGTGATTTTGTTAAGATTTTTTCTTTTCTTTGGCTCTGTACAGAGGCGAAGAAAAGAAAAAGTGTTTCTTATTTTTTCTCCGACAACGGTGTTTCTCAGCACCGTTGTCACCCCCTTAAAATAAGAAATGATTAGATATAATGGCGTATAGCCTTATAAATATTATTTTAATGCGTTAGCAAGAAAGGAAAAATTATGGTATCAGTAGAAGTAAAAATTTGGAAGAAAGAGGTTACCTATCAGAAGGATGGTGTGGACAAGCGTGCCACGAACTTTTTCCTGCAGCTGAATGATCAGCTTATTCCTATTGAGGTAAAGTATTTCCCTCAGAAAAAGTTTAATGATAGAGATCCCGGCTATCAGGGCCGTGTATCCGCTCTTTCTCTCGTTGCCGAGATGTTGCCCGATAAGGAAAAGCCTGCAAAGGTAAATCCGGAACAGATTGCTTGCCCTAAGTGTGGTAAGTTTATGCGTGTCGATGATAAGGATGACACTACATATTACCTTGTTTGTGACGTGTGCAGTATCGAAAGTAAGTTCGACAGTAAGAGTGTCGAGCTTAACTTTACCGATTCAGACGGTAACCCTATCACTTAATTTTTTGCCTCCATAAGATATTTTTACTTGTGGCAAAAGGTGGAAAAGGTGGAAAAATAGCATAATTTTCAACCTTGATTCCACATTCACACAAGGGGTATTTCTATACTTTTAAATATCTTACATAATACCTACGGCGTTGGGGCTTGTCCAACGCCGTAGGCAAAAGGTGGAAAACACCGGGTAAAAGGTGGAAGAATTCCACCTTGCCGGAATGTTTTCCGGATTTTGACAAGCGGTTATTATATCGAATTAAATACTATTTAGTTTCAGGGGGTCACAAATATGAAATTAAAGCAGTATGAAATCGTATCACGAAAAGAATTCTTTTCAGAACCTATCGGAGATATTTTTCGACGTTATAAAACTATTAAAAAGTACGCTTACATATTGCATGATAAAGATGCTGACGCATCACCACATTATCACATATACGTAAACTTTGGCAAAAGTGGTGTGGATAGCAAAATCGTTGCTCAGTGGTTCGGAATACAGGAATCACAAATTGAACGTATAAAAGGTCGAGCAACGGACATGCTCTTATACCTAACTCACGGTCAGCCTTCGCAAAAGCATAAATATCAGTATTCACCTTCCGAGGTTGTAGCAAATTTCGATTTCGAAGCTGAAATCGAGAAATCTAAGATTCTTGGAGATTTTAAAAAATACTCTTATGCACAGCAGTTAAAATACATAGACACTCTGCCGATAGCAGAGAAAAAGACAGCATTTAACACACTTGAAAAGCTGTGGAAAATGCACTGTCAGCTACTTTCTCTTGAGGGCAATCGTAACATCGATGTTATGTTCATAGATGGAGAGCCGGGTGCAGGCAAAACAACTTATGCAAAGAAGTATGCTGCAGGGAGAGGCTATGACTATTGTATATCTTCATCAAGTAATGACTTGATGCAGGATTATCTCGGTCAAAAGTGTTTAATTTTGGATGATTTACGAGATACACAGTTCGAAGATAATTTCGAGGATCTTTTAAAAATCTTGGATAACCATACTTCATCGAGCGTAAAGGCAAGGTATGGTAAC
>JAFTON010000120.1 GCA_017463765.1 Clostridia bacterium
AAGGGGTAGTAGGAGGTTGCAAATACGTCGTAGTCAACCTGCTGTGTAGCAAGGTTGTAAGCGTAATTTCTGTAATTACTAACCTTCTCGGGATTAGCGAAATGCAGCGCAACAAGAGCATCAGGGCAAACCTCACGAACTGCGCGAGAGCCTGCAGACATAAGCTTGACTATATCATTCCAGCCCTTGAAGCCACAGATATAACCGTTGGTTTCATTACCAACCTGAACCATTCCTACGTCAACGCCTGCATTAACAAGCTTCTGAAGAGATTCTTTCGTATACTGATAGAGGGCCTCAGACATCTGAGTGGAAGTCATTCCTGCCCATGCCTTAGGTACCATCTGCTTAACGGGGTCAGCCCAGAAATCCGAATAATGGAAGTTGACAAGCAGCTTCATACCGTACTGAGTTGCACGCTTACCTACCTTGATAGCATTTTCGATATCACAGTTGCCACCACCGTAGCCGTTTCCGTTTGCATCAAAGGGATCATTCCACACACGCACACGAATGTAATTAATTCCGTTTGCACTGAGAATTTCGTAAACATCCTTCTCGCTGCCGTCAAAATCATAATACTTAACGCCACTTGCCTCAAGCGAGGGAACGCAGGAAGCATCCATACCCATAATAAAGTTATCCGGAAGATTTTCAACTTTGTTAACGTAGAGGGTATCAGATTCAAGCTCCACAATATCGGGCTTCCAATCTTCATAGGAATCATCGGGATCCTTTTCGCCTTCTCCACCGTTATCACCGTTGTCTCCGTTGTCTCCACCGGGACCTTCGCCACTAATGATGCCGTTTATGACATCGCAGGATGCAAAGGACATAATTGTCATTGCGATCACCAGAATCAGACATAAAAGTCTCAAATGTTTATTCATAAATTTCTCCGTTCCGTTGCAAAACGCAACATAATAATTATTTTTTGCCAATTAAAATTTTATCACTTTTACACTAAAAAATCAATAAGACATAGTTCATAAAAAAACAAAAAAAGTTTTGTTTAATATAACTATATATCAGCAAAAAAGGTCGGTAAAGCTGTTTTTTACTTGCGCAGACGAATAATATCAATCTTTTTTGTCGGCACCAAGGAACATATAAAAATCGCATTTGCCTCACAGTTTTTCCTGTTCAACTCGAGTGAAAAGCCATTGATTGTTCACAAATACGACTAATTTGACAATTGTTGTTTACATTTTTCTCTTGAATAACCCTAAAAACGCCCTTTCATCCGATGATCAAGCATGTCATTATTTATCTTTTTTTACGCCCTTTGAAAACGAACAGTTTTTTGTTTACAATTTGTATATTTTTCCGTTTTTCGGGGTTCTTTTTCTTCTTTTTTTCGACTCTTTCCTTTGAAATTAATTTAATTTTGTGCATTTTATATAAAATCAGACTCTTTTTTTATCTAGTTTTTTTCATTTTTGAGTGTTGATTTTATTATTAATATGTGTTAAAATGTAGTTGTAAATTTATGTATATTTACATGCGAGTCGGCTCGGCAATTCTATAGGGTAACACACCACCGCAACTCGGCGCAGTTTTTATTCTCAGGAGCAAATATGATTTACGATTTACAAAAAGCGGATATCTGGAAGCGTGCTTCGGCAGCCCTCCTTGATTTTATTCTTACGATTATTCTTGCAACCGGTTTTGTTTTCCTTCTTTCTCTCATCGTAGGGTTCGAGGGATATTCAGAGAAATACGAGGCGCGTCAGGAATTTTTCGAAAGCAAGTACAGCGTTGACTTTGATGCAATTGATACAGCCGATAAATACGAGGCTCTGCCGGAGGCAGAAAGAAAGGTTTTTGATGAAGCTTTTGCAGAGTTTGCAAAAGACGAGGAGGCAGTTTTCCTCTATAATATGCTTTTCAACCTTACCATAATGACTATTTCAATCGGAGTCCTGCTTGCATTTGCCGTTCTGGAATTCATTGTACCTCTTATTTTCAAAAACGGACAAACTATAGGCAAGAAGGTGTTTGGCATAGCTGTTATGCGTCTTGATCACGTCAAGGTGACGGCACCATTCATCTTTATCCGTAATATTCTCGGCAAATATACCGTTGAGACAATGATTCCGATTATTCTTATAATCCTTATTGTTTTCGGACTTGTTGGCTTTATGGGCCCTGTAATAATACTGCTTGTCCTTCTTACCAACATTATTATGATGATTGTTACGAAAACCAACTCCGGCATCCACGACATGCTTGCAAGCACGGTTGTTGTTGATATGGCGAGCCAAATGATATTCGACAGCCCTGAGGCTCTCCTTGAATATAAGCAGAAGGTTCACGCCGAGATCGTTGATAAAGCTGATTATTAATTTATTTACTAAAATTTCGTACTGTATTTGTTCACGGAACTATATTGAATTTCATTTTTATCCTTGCGTTAATCCCCACTGGGTTACGATATTTATTTTTTCTTAAAGAAAGGAAGATATATGAAAGTCGAATTGCAAAATCTCACCAAAATCTTCCCCAGCAGAAACAAGAAGTCCGGCGAAGAGGTAATCGCGGTAAATAACTTTACCTTTACCATTCCCGACGGACAGCTTGTAGGTCTTCTCGGACCTTCCGGTTGTGGTAAGTCCACCACTCTCTACATGATTAGTGGTCTTCAGCAGCCCTCTGGTGGAAAAATCTTCTTCGGAGAGGATGACGTAACTGATTTACCTGCTGAGAGCAGAGGAGTTGGTCTGGTGTTCCAGAACTACGCTCTTTATCCTCACATGACGGTAAAGCAGAACATTCTGTTCCCCTTACAGAACCTTAAGGGTCCGGACAAGATGACAAAAGAAGCTATGCTTGAGAGAGCATACGAAGCAGCGAAGCTTGTTCAGATTGACGAGCTTATGGACAGAAAGCCCAGCGAGCTTTCGGGTGGTCAGCAGCAGAGAGTTGCTATTGCAAGAGCGCTGGTTAAGATGCCCAGAGTTCTCCTTCTCGACGAGCCTCTCTCCAACCTTGACGCCCGTCTGCGTCTTCAGACCCGTGAGGAAATCAGAAGAATTCAGAGAGGGACCAAGATCACTACCGTATTCGTAACCCACGACCAGGAAGAGGCTATGTCCATCTCCGATATGATCGTTGTTATGAAGCTCGGTGTTGTTCAGCAGGTTGGAAAGCCTCAGGAGGTTTATGACAATCCCGTTAACCTCTTCGTTGCGAAATTCCTTGGTACTCCCCCCATCAACGTATTTGAGGGTGAGGTTAAGGGTGGTAAGCTCTACATTGGTCAGAGCGCAGTTCTTGACACTCCCGGTGTTGACGACCGTGCCGTTACCGTGGGCATTCGTCCCGAAGGCTTCATTCTCGATGAAAACGGTCCTCTTACCTGTAATATCAGTGGTATTGAGGTAATGGGTCGTGACGTAAGCATTGTTTCCACAAACGAGCATTCTCTCAACCCCGTTATCCGTTCCATCATCAACTCCGATGCGAACATCAACGCAGCGGCTACTGAGGTAAGCTATTCTCTCAAGCCTCATAAGGTATTCATCTTCGATAAGGAAACCGAAGAAAGACTTTATTTCGAGGTGTAAACTATGGCTAACGAATCGGTTGCTACCAAAACTTATTTTTGGTACGAATTTAGAAAAAAACTCAGCGCCTTCGCAAAGAAGATCAAGTTTGACCAGTGGAAAGGTTGGATTTATCTCTCTCCTGCGATTGTTCTGATCCTTATCTTCACCGTATGGCCCATTTTCAACACTGTCAGAATGTCACTTCTTGAGGGTTATACCACAATGAAAGAGGTAAACGGTGCTGTATTCAACTTCGGTATAGGCAACTTCAAGCGAGTTATTGATTATCCCGGCTTCCTTACTTGCCTTAAGAACACCGTTCTTCTTACAGTCCTTACAGTTCCGATCTCCACCTTCCTTGCACTTCTCATTGCAGTTTGTCTGAACTCTATCAAGCTCTTCTCCAGAGCCCTTCAGACAATCTTCTTCCTTCCTTACGTAACCAACTCGATTGCGATAGGAATGGTATTCGCAGCAATGTTCAAGATGATTATCGGTGGTCAGGCTCGTCCAGACTCGGTTGGTATCGTAAACAACGTGCTTGAAGCGTTGGGATTTGATTACATCAACTGGATGAATGCAGGTTCTGAGTATTGGGCAAACATCGTCGTTATGACGGTTTACATTGTCTGGAACGCACTTCCCTTCAAGATTCTTATTCTTCTCGGCGGTCTTCAGTCTGTTAACAAGCAGTATTACGATGCAGCTAAGGTTGACGGTACAAGCAGAGCGAGAGTGTTCGGTAGAATTACCGTTCCGCTTCTCTCTCCCATGATCGCATACGTTGTTATCACCGGCTTTATCGGTGGTTTCAAGGAATACTCCTCTATCGTAGGTGTATTCGGTGAAGGTATGGGTCCCGTAGGTAATGCATACTCGCTTGATACGATGGTTGGTTTCATTTACAGAGCTATCGGTAAGCAGGAGGGTACTGCATCTGCTGCAGCTCTTATCCTCTTCGCTATTATCTTTGTTGTAACGATGATTAACCTCTACGTCAGCAACAAGAAGACTCATTATTAAGGAGGTGCCGAAATGTCTGAAATCAAAGTTATGAAACAAAGAGATATGCAGCAGGTTACGGCACAGCAGAGAGTTATTAAGATTGTTGCTAAAGTTATCACCTACATATTCCTCTTTACAATGGCGCTGATAGTTATCTTCCCCTTCTACTGGATGATAATTTCCTCGCTTAAGACGCTTGATGAATACCGTCTCAGTATTCCCACGCTCTTCCCTAAGTTTATCGACGCAAGAAACTACATCGAAGTATTCCAGAACAAAGACCTGCTTCTTGGCAAGCTCTTTATGAATACTCTGTACGTTGGTTTGGTTTCTACCATTCTCTCGCTTGTTATCACCGTTCTCTCGGCGTTTGCATTTGCACGACTTGAGTTCAAGGGCAGAAATGCACTCTTCGGATTCCTTCTTGCGACTATGATGATCCCCGGCGAGCTCTTCACCATCACAAACTACCAGACGGTTAATGCCTTCGGTTGGATGGAGACCTTTACGGTACTTATCGTTCCCTTCCTGGTAAGTGTATTCTACATTTACCTGCTCCGTCAGAACTTCCTTCAGATCCCCAACGAGCTTTACCTCGCTGCGAAGGTTGACGGAACTACCGACCTTAAGTATCTCTGGAAGGTAATGATTCCTCTTTCCCTTCCCAACCTTATCTCCATCACTATTCTTAAGATGATGGGTGCGTGGAACTCTTACATGTGGCCCAGACTCGTTGCGAACGACGATGCGCACAGACTTATCACAAACGGTCTGCGTACAGCGTTTACCGACGCATCGGGTAACACCGATATTCCCGTACAGATGGCAGCAGTTGCTCTCGTCTCTCTCCCTCTCTTCCTGGTATTCGTATTCCTTCGTAAGTATATTATGAAGGGTGTTTCCAGAAGTGGTATTAAGGGTTAATCTGTGTGCCTTCGTGGCATACTATTAATAAAAACAAAGAAAGAAAAGGATGAAAAACAATGAAAAGAATCATCGCATCACTTCTCCTCGTAGTTGTGCTTCTCACCGGTGTTATCGGCTCTCTTTCGAGCTGTGACTGGATTCCCGGTAACAAGAAGCCCGCAGCTGACTTCGTAATGCCCGAGGGTGGCTATGACGGAAGCGAAATCACGATCAAGTTCTACCACACCATGGGTGCGGCACTTACTTCGATCCTGACCGACGCTATCTCATCGTTCAACGAGCTTTACCCCAACATTACCGTTGAACATCAGTCCTACGGTAACTACGATGCACTTCTCAGCCAGATCAACACTGAGATCACCGTTGGTAACCAGCCCAGCCTTGCATACTGCTATCCCGACCACGTTGCAACCTACAACGTAGCAGGCGCAGTTCAGGCTCTTGACGAGCTTGTAAACAGCACTATCGTTGAGGAGCGCGCAGACGGCACAACCGAGACTATCGGTTACTCTGCTGAGCAGCGTGCTGACTTCATCGAGGCTTATTGGAACGAGGGTCTCTCCTACGGTGATGGCAAGATGTACTCTATAGCTCTTGCAAAGTCCACCGAGGTTCTTTACTATAACAAGACCTTCTTCGAGCAGCACAACCTCACCGTTCCCACCACTTGGGATGAGATGGAGGCTGTTTGCCGTCAGATCAAGGAAATCGAGCCCGGCTGCATTCCTCTTGGTTATGACTCCGAGGCTAACTGGTTCATCACCATGTGCGAGCAGTACAATTCTCCCTATACCTCTGCAACAGGCGATAACTTCCTCTTCAACAACGATACCAACAGAAACTTCGTTAAGAAGTTCAGACAGTGGTATCAGGAAAGACTTGTAACTACTCAGGAGCTTTCCGGTGGTTACACATCCAACCTCTTCACAGGTAACTCCTCCAACGCTACCGAGGGTAGTGAGGCTTCCAAGGGTACTCGTTGCTACATGTGTATCGGTTCTACCGGTGGTGCAACCTACCAGCGTCCCGGCAACGTTAACGGCGTATACGACTTCCAGGTTGGTATCGCTCCCATTCCTCAGGTTGATGTAAACAATCCTCAGGTTATTTCTCAGGGTCCCTCTCTCTGCGTATTCAAGAAGGACAACCCTCAGGAGGTTCTTGCTTCCTGGCTCTTCGCTAAGTTCCTCACCACTAACATTGAGTATCAGGCAAGAGTTTCCGAGAACAACGGTTACGTTCCCGTTATGAAGTCCGTTCAGAGCGACCCCACTTACATGGAGTTCCTTGCAGCTCTTGATGCTGACGGTAAGGAAAACCTCACCAAGAACATCACTGCATACGCAGTAAGAGTTGCTATCGAACAGGCTGAGAACTGCTATACCTCTCCTGCATTCGACGGTTCTTCCGTTGCACGTATCCAGGTTGGCTTCCTTATCCAGAAGTGCTTCACTGCTGAGGGAAGCGACGTTGATGCTTTGATCAAGAAGGCATTCGAAGACTGTGTAGGCGAGTGTAACTACCAGATCGGTAAGTAATGATTATTACTTTTGCTAAAGTAATTTATTTCCATTTAATTAAAAAAAGAAAGTGAAGCTATGAAGAACATTTTTTCAAGATTGATTTCACTGCTTCTCCTTCTGTGCATTGCGCTCGGTTGTCTTGCATCCTGCAATTTGATCTTCCCAGACAAAACGCCGGATGGAGGCAACGAGCACCAGCACGTTGACTACGTTAGCCAGCTTAAGCTTGACATGGACTCCGAAACACTCAAGCAGAAGGTTACCGTAAAAATGCACATTGACGGAGATACAACTCACTTTAACGCACCTACGAGCGTTGCTCCCGAAGGCGTTATCAAGGCAAGATATCTTGCAGTAAACACTCCCGAGTCTACAGGTAAGATCGAGGAGTGGGGCAAGGCAGCGTCCAGATTTACTAAGGAAAAGCTTGCCAATGCTCATTCTATTATCGTTGAGTCCAACGACGACAGCTGGAATTATGACGGCAACGGCAGATTCCTTGTTTTCGTATGGTATCAGC
>JAFTON010000121.1 GCA_017463765.1 Clostridia bacterium
CTACGATATCATCACCTTCTGGGTATCGAGAATGATCTTCTCCGGTCTTGAGCATATGGATGAGAAGCCCTTCTCTACCGTATTTATCCACGGTCTTGTTCGTGATGCACAGGGCAGAAAGATGTCCAAGTCGCTTGGTAACGGCATTGATCCTCTTAAGATAATTGATGAATACGGCGCAGATGCATTAAGATTTGCTCTTGCAACAGGTAACGCACCCGGAAACGATATGAGATTCTCCGACGAGAAGATCGAGGCTGCGAGAAACTTTGCAAACAAGCTCTGGAATGCATCCAGATTTGTTCTTATGAATCTCACCGAGAGCGATGAAGAGCTTCTTGCGCCTGCTGCAGAAGCTGACCTTACCATCGAGGATAAGTGGATTCTGTCAAGGTTCAACACTCTTGCAAAGAGTGTAAATGAAAACGTTGCAAATTACGAGCTCGGCGTAGCTCTTGCAGAGATCTATTCCTTCACCTGGGACACCTTCTGCGACTGGTACATCGAGATGGCGAAGAGCCGTATCTTTGAGGGTGGCGCGCCTGCGCTTACTGCGAAGAGAACTCTGGTTCGCGTTCTGTCCGGCATTCTCGGTCTGCTTCATCCCTATATGCCCTTCATCACCGAGGAGATATATCAGGCTATTCCTCATACCTGCGAATCCATTATGATTTCCGAGTATCCCAAGTTTGACGAGTCTCTCGTTTACAGCTCTGCAGAGGAGGATGTTGAGAGAATTATCTCCTGCATTACTGCTATCAGAACACGCAGAGCCGAGATGAACGTTCCCCCTTCAAAGAAGGCAAAGCTTTACGTTGTTACAAAGTACACCGAAACCTTTGAGAGAGCATCGAAGATTCTCGAAAAGCTTGCAAGCGCATCCGAGGTTATTCTTACCGACGGATATGAATCCGACGATGCCGTTATGATCGCTAACGATGCAGGACGTATGTATATTCCTCTCGCTGAGGTTATCGATTTTGAGAAGGAGAGAGCACGTCTTACTGCCGAGATGAAAAAGAACGACGGTGAGATCGAAAGAATTGAGAAAAAGCTTGCCAACGAGGGCTTTGTTGCAAAGGCTCCGGCAGCAGTCATTGAGGGCGAGAAGGCGAAGCTCAGGAAGTATCTTGAGGTTAAGGAATCGCTTACTATCGCACTTGCAAAGCTTGGTTAATTTATGAAAAAAGAAGAAAAAAGTATAGAAGAACTTGTAGTCTTTTCAGGAGAGTATGAGGACCGTGAGGAAAACAGTCGCATAGTTATTCCCGAGGGAATAGAGGAGATTGCCGACAACGCTTTCCGTGATTTCGGCTGTCTTACCGAGGTTGTGCTGCCCCGTTCGCTTAAAAGAATTTCAGCCTGCGCCTTTGCCGGCTGTCAGAATCTCAGACGGGTTGAGATGCAGTATGGACTGGAGGAGATACTCGATGAAGCGTTCTCCTCCTGCTCCTCGCTCACCTCTGTAATTATTCCCGATACAGTTAAGCGCATTGGCGAAGGTTGCTTTGAAGCATGCGCATCGCTCAGCCAGATAAAGCTTTCGGAGTCGATTGTAATGATTGGCTCGGGGGCATTCGCCTACTGCTTTAACCTTAGTGACGTAACTATTCCCGATAGCTGTGTTTTGGTTGAATTCAACGCATTTTCAAACTGCTTCTCACTGGAGGGTGTAAAGCTTTCCTGCAATATGGGACTTATCGATGAGTCCACGTTTGAGGGCTGCAGATCGCTGAAATATGTCGATTTGCCAACTAAACTTGTCAAAATCGGTCGCAGAGCCTTTAAAGGCTGCTCATCTCTCACGAATATAATTCTTCCGATCAGTACGGCTGTTATCGGCTTTGATGCCTTTGCCGACTGCTGCTCGATGACGAGGATTGCAATTCCGAAGGACTTAAGAGAGATTGAGGATTTCGATGCCTTTGGTGGTTGCGACTCGCTTTCGGATATTTCATTCGGTGGAACCAAAGAAAAGTGGGAGTCGATTATGCGTGGTAATATTCTTACAATACAAAAAAGTGACTGCAGTGTTTCAATTCCCAAAATTTCGTTTATGAATATGGAATAGAAGGTGAAAAGCTATGAAATATAAATGTCTTGTGCTTGACCACGATGATACCGTGGTTGACAGCTCTGCATCAATACACTACCCCTCCTTTGTTGAATATCTGAAAATCGCCAGACCTCATCTGGCTGATAAATACAGGGTGGAGGAGTATTTTGAGAAGAACTTCCATCCCGGTATATTGGAGCTTTTTACCGACGAAATCGGACTTTCCCCCGAGGAACTAAAAGAGGAGGAGGCATTCTGGCGCGATTACGTCAAGAATCATATACCCCACGCCTACCCCGGAATCAAAGAGATTATCGAAGAGTTCAGGGCTCGGGGCGGACTTATCGTAGTTGACTCTCACTCGCTTACAGAGAATATTATCCGTGATTATAAAGCAAACGGACTGCCCGAACCCGACGTTATTTACGGCTGGGATATTCCGAAAGAAATGCGCAAGCCGAATCCGGGAACACTTTTTGACCTGATGGAAAAATACGGCTTCCGACCCGAAGATATTCTTGTGGTTGACGATCTGAAGCCGGGATACGATATGGCAAAGGGTGCCGGAGTAGATATTGCAGCTGCAGGTTGGGCACACAGTGTACCTGAAATTGTTTCCTTTATGAGTGAAAACTGTGAGTATTTTTGCAGAACTGTAGAGGAGCTTCGCAAGATCCTTTTTGACTGATCTAATTAAAGCTTTTAAAAAAACAAAGGGACGGCAACGAACAGCCGTTCCTTTTGTGACATAGTCACGGAAAATATATCCTTTTATATGTAGAATAAAGATACAAACGAAAGGAGAATCACTATGAAAAACATTTACGGATTATTTATACTTTTTCTTGTTTCCTCGGTTTTATTGATCGGCTGTGTTCCGGATAGCAATAATAACCATAACGACGGATATATTACCGAGGACGGTGAGATCGTTGGTGACGACAATGGCAACGATTACATAACAGAGGACGGAAGCACAACCGATGGCGAAGAAAACTCCAATGGAAAGCCCGAGGTTGACTCCGAGGCAAATGAGGACGTGACTCCCGGTGAAGAAAACGGCACAGGAAATACTCCTGACGATAATATCAATGTCGGCACCGGTGAAAACAACGAAAACACCCAGGACGATAATACCCAAAATAACTCTGGGGATAATTCCGAAGGAAATCCCGACGGTGATAACACAACCGAACAGCCAGAGCCACCGAAGGTCGGAAGTAGTGTAGGTGATCTTTTGGCAAGCGTAACCCTTGAAACAATCAACGGAAGCATCATCAGCACCGAAGATCTGAAAGGAAAGATAGTAATACTTAATATCTGGGCTACCTGGTGCCCTCCCTGCAAGGCAGAGCTTCCCGATTTCAACAGAATTGCAACCGAATACAAGGATCAGGTTGTTATCATTGCAGCGCACACGGTAAACGGTAACGTAAATGCCGAGAGCTACGTTGAGGAAAACTTCCCGGAAACCGATATAATCTTTGCATACGATACTCCCTACAGCGAGGCGTACGTTGCTGCAGGTGGTGTTGGATACATTCCACACACGGCAATAACAGATGAAAACGGTGTTATTGTTTACTCGGACTACGGTATTCTTACCTACAATCAGCTTGTACACATAATTGAAGGTCAGCTTAATAACTGATTTTATTAGCAAAAAGGGCTGCTTTATTTAGGCATAACCGAACAAAAAAGGTAGAGGTACTCTTAAATGTGCCTCTACCATCAATATTTATCTGACCGAGAAAATCTAAGGTTGAAAACCTATGGTTTTCTCCTTTTTATTTGAGTTTTTGTTCTATCTCCTTTTACTCGCTCGACGTATGCCAATACGCCTCACGCTCGCAAACGAAGATTTCTGCTCTAAATCAAGCAAGCCCCGAAAGGTGCTTCGCACTAAGAATTCAGCAGTTGATGTCTTTACTATCCACAAAGCCTTGATATTGC
>JAFTON010000122.1 GCA_017463765.1 Clostridia bacterium
GGCATAAAAGCCCATATTGCCGAGAATCGTTGTTGATACAAACATCAGTTCTTTATCATTTTTCGATAGATTATACCAGGTTTCTGCAAGCTTTAAAGCAGCTTCATATTCATCGTTATATGAAAGTGCATTACACTTATTCAAAACGACTGCACAAACCTCCCTGACGTTTCCAATCTTACACCAATATCCGTACAGCTCATCGAAAAGCAATATAGCTTCCTGATATTTACCTTGATGGTAACTCATCATCGCAATCAAGTTTATAGCTCCGAGATAGGTTCGCATCTCTCCCTCACTTAATGCGAATGCAATAGTACGATCTATAATCTGCTTAGCCTCATCATATCTTCCCAAACGGAACAGAGCGTTAGATCTCATGCTGAGGGCTCTTCTCATTTCGAAGAAATACCCCATTCTCAATGCAAGTTTGTAATATTCGTTGGCTGTCTCGACTGCTTCAGTGTAGTATTCAAGACGGATCTCAGCATTTCCCTTTGCAAATAAAAGCTGACAGCGCTCCATTTCATCAAAGCGTTTTGATGATGACAATGCATCATTTATTGCTTCGTATGCCATTCGATACTGATCCTTATTCTGAAGCTCCCGTATCTGTTTGTATACTTCTATAAACTTTACTGACACGCCTTCGCTATTTGAATCTATGGTGCCTTGTGGGGCATCGATTTTCAGCTCATCACAAAGTATTTCAAGCTCGGTTTCATACTCAAAGTCAACCAGCAATCCCAAAAGCATATCGAATATTTTCTTATTTGCATAACGCTTAGTGGTGAAATAATCACGTACAATCTCAGAAATGCTTTCAGAAATATCAATCTCGGTATAAAGAAATACCTTTAGCCAGGCTGAACGAACGTACTCCCAGTCTATAAGATAAAGATTCGAAAGAACAAATGGATGTCCAAGAACAGAAATCAGCTTTTCCCATGCGCGCGCTTTTTCATAGTAAATAATAGCAGCCTTAGAGTAAACGCTACCTAATCTCGCAGAAGCACCGTACTCTCCGTACAGATCGTTAGAAATAAGCTCCATTGTATAATCACCCAGTAATTCATACGCACGTCCCATCTCATCCTCGCCAAGAAGCCTGTCAACGAACTTTTCCGTCTCCTCACTGCGTATGTTCCAATAGTCACCGTGAATAATCTCTAACTGCTCAAACGCACGGCAGATATTCGCCCATTCGATAGGCGATATATCAACCAATCTCTGAGAAAGCTCGAAGCACTCCTTCTCGTTCAGAGAGATGCTACAAGCACGTACCAGACTTAATACCGTACGCGCGATTTTCTGTTCATTAGTTGAATAGTCTTGCATCAGGAAGTTATAAATAAATTCATAAACGTCCTGAATATTATCGAATGACGCTATAGAATCGATCAAGCTGTCAAGGTTTTCAAAACGTCCATGATTTATCAGAAAACGTATAATAAAACGAAGCAGACCTGGAAAACTTGAAGACTTCGAACTTAGAACTCTATCAAGCTGTGACGAAGAAAAGCTCTTTCCGTAAGTACCGAGAAACTCTCGCACAAACCTTTCTGCGCGTTTGGAATTCAGAAGTGGCATGTCCTTTATGTTCCATCCGATTACCTCTACGTTGCGAACCATTTCATCATCGTTGGTAGAACAGACAAGCTTTATACATGAAGTATTGACCGACGGCAACCAGCACAAAAGCTTATTTCTCTCGCCGTCAAGAAGGTTCAGATCATTTATGACAATAACAACCGTCTTTTTTATATGAAGCTTTTGAATCAACTGTAAAAATTGTTTTTTCAGCTTTTCAAGGCTGGACTCTGTATAGAAAAATGCTTCTCTTTTTCCGTCGTTCTTTTCGCTGCCTGAATCAGAGACTTTGCTTTTTATAATACTATCAAGGAGGTAATTTACCTCTGCCATAGCCAAAGCATCATCTGTTTCTCTTGCTACTGCAGCTAACTGTTTTACAATCTCCTCTACAATGGACGGCCAATACATGAACTTATCATCTGCACCACAGTTAATAAGTATTTTGCTTGCGCTTTCAGGTTGCCAGGCCGTTAATGAAGAGGTTTTTCCTCTTGCGCCGTCGCCATATATCATAAGTGGCTTTTTGCTCTCGTAAATATATGAGTCAAGGAACAAGTTAAACTCAGTATTAGCTACGTGATTTCTTAATATTTCACTATTATACCACTCCGATCTGATGGCATCAATATCCTCTGACTCCGGAAAATGCTCATCAAGCCAGTTAAGTATATCTCTCATTACATAGCTTCCAAACTCCTCGATACTGTTGTACCTCGAGCAAGGAGTATCGTTATCCTCTTCTATGCATTTTTTAAGTCTCTGAAGGTTTTCCAGTGCCTGAGGATCCTCCTGCCTGATATGTCCGTACAATCTTTCTGTAAGATCATCAGACCTGAAGTAAAATGCACTGTTTGCAACCGTTTCCTCATCATTATGCTCAAGAACGGCATAAAGCATCTCAAGCTCGGTAATACTGTGCCCTTCTTTCCCCTTAAGCCACGGAATCATATCCGATATTTTGTCGGGTACAGTCTCGAGAATGCTACCGTAACGGTTTCCGAGAATACCGATGAAATAAGGTCTGCATTTATCTATTTCGGATAGGCAAATAGGTAATACCTTTCCATCTATCTGTTCTTCTTCCGTAATTCCCCAACGTAAATCAACGCTGAAGAAGGAAACGCCTCGCTCAGAGCACATTCTGCTAAGCTTTGGTACTAACACCTCGTTGAAATAGCTTCTCTCCTTATCCATATCAGCAAAGGTGGAAGAAAGAAATACTCGTATTACAGGTGGCAAGCTTTTCTGATTATCAAGCATCTTAATTATCTACTCCTTAATTTGACTGTCAATCCTCATCGGATCTGAACTTATCGTTATTAATAATATAATTATAACATATATTTTCAAGAATTTCTACCTTATAAATAATATTGATTGTATTTAAAATAGAAAAAGCAGGAAGTTTTTACATCTCCCCACTTTTTGAAAGTTTTTATATTAATTAAAAAGGTAGCTTTTCTCGCGCTCTGCCTCAAGGTATGGCTTATCATCAACAGAGTATCCCCATTCCTTATTCAGACATTCGAGAATTCTGTCATAAGTCTTTACAGCATTATCTCTGTCACCGAGTATCTTGTATATTGTTGCAATTCCATACAGCGCATCAGTAAATCTCGGAGCTTTATCTATCGACCACGAGCGTTCATAAAAGCTTATTGCCTTTTCATATTCGCATTTTCTTGCGTAATACTGCGCAGCCTCAAAAAGATATCCCGTATCATCACGATGCTCACTCACGCATTCTTCAATAATTCTGTCAGCCTTTTCCACGTCATGTCGATTCAACGCAATATACGCAGCATAAACGTCTACCATAACCGGATTTGCAGACGGCAGGACAGCAAACTCAGCTAAATATTGCTCTGCCTCAGATGCTCTACCGTCAGCTAAAAGATTATCAATCAAGTAATAATAAGGCATAGACGACTTAGGCGAGCCTGCGTCATTTGCGATTACTTTTTTATAAAAATCTATCGCCTCCGAATGATTTGCAATGTTCCAATCCCAGACAGTATGCCCCTCAGCTTTGCTAAGTAACCATTGGCAATCCTTTTTAGAAGGATCAAGCATTATTGCTTCCCTGCCATACTTGCTTACCCTGCGACTGTCAGACTCTATACGGTGATGATAAAGATTAGCCAAAAGCGAAAGAACCCGAACCCTGTCTATACCGTTCTCCAAGCAATCTAATAAATAATTTTCGTACTCACTGAACAAATCGGTGCTAAGCTCCTCCTCAATCTCCAGCTTATTATCAATTCTGTTTAACTTCTGCTCGACAGTAAGATCAAAAAGCTCATCAATACTTATGCCAAAAGCTTCTGCAATATCCGGCAGTAACGTGATGTCAGGCATAGTTATCTCGTTTTCCCACTTGGATACCGATTGACCACTTATGCCTAATTTTAGAGCAAGCTGCTCTTGTGTCAAACCTGACTTTATACGCATCTGCCTTATTTTATTCCCTATTTTCATATTTTTCTCCTCCCAAAAACAAGTCATGAACGTTCCTGCAATTCAATTATACTTGTTTTCTACACCGAAGTCAATAACGCATTCTTATATTTTATTCAACCAAACAGACAACTTCAAAAAGTGGTTATGCAACATGATACCCAAACTGTTTCATACAAAAAGCACGTATTGCCTTCGAAGGTAAAAAACAAAAAAGAACCTTGTACAAGACAATGTCCTTATGGCTCACTCAATTAACCTATGAACCGAATTAAACAATATAAAACCTAAAAAAATATGATAGTATTATTAATGAATAACAAGCTTATTTTATTTCAAAAATTTCTTTCAAACCCAAATTAATAATTAGAATAATAGATCATAATTTTTATTGCTTCCAAGAATCATCCTTATCAATGAGTATCACTATTTAAAAATAATTTATAGCAAAAACATAAACCTCGACTTATCATGGTTCGTATTTTTTCTGTTTGGTGCATTAGAGAGTAAAATGTACGAACCTCATTTGAGTAGCCAATTCATTCATATCTACTATCACATATTGCAACTTGCTCTTAAATTTTGTTATGAAATACTTGAGATTGTTGTTATTTTGTGATATAATCTTATAGAAAGAAGGTGAGCGTTTTGGCTGAAAAGAAATATGTGAGCGATGATGCTCAACTTATGTCTGAATGGGATTTTGAGAAAAATTTAGAGTATTCGCCATATAAAATAATGTTGGGAAGTGGCAAAAAAATTTGGTGGAAATGTGAAAAAGGACATTCGTGGTATTGTACACCAAATTCAAGAACAAACACGAATGGTACTGGATGTCCTTACTGCAGTAATCATAGGGTTATTTCTGGATATAATGATTTATATACATTGCGTCCGGATTTAGCAAAAGAATGGCACCCATCAAAAAACGCAGAGATTTCTCCAACACAAGTTTCGGTCGGTTCCAACAAAAAGGCGTGGTGGATTTGCAAAAATAATCATGAGTATCAGGCGAAAATTGCTAATCGTAATGCAGGATACGGCTGTCCATACTGTTCTGGCAGATATGCTATTAAGGGTGAAAATGATTTACTCACGTTATATCCCGATCTGTCAACAGAATGGCTTTCCGAAAAAA
>JAFTON010000123.1 GCA_017463765.1 Clostridia bacterium
GTATGTTCGTTATGGGCGATCCTCACGATGAGACAAAGGAATGATTTGCTCTCCGTCCCATGACCTGCCCCTTCCAGTATCAGGTATTCCTTAACAAGAAGCGCTCCTACAGAGAGCTTCCCATGCGTCTTGGCGAAACCTCTACCCTCTTCCGTAACGAGGATTCGGGCGAGATGCACGGTCTTATCAGAGTTCGTCAGTTCACCATTTCCGAGGGTCATCTTATCCTTCGTCCCGAGCAGCTTGCAGAGGAGTTCAAGGGCTGTCTTGACCTTGCGAAATACTGTCTTGAAACTCTTGGTCTTTGGGAGGACTGTTCATTCAGATTCTCTCAGTGGGATCCTAAGAGAACCGACAAATACGAGGGCACTCCTGAGCAGTGGAACGAGGCTCAGTCTATAATGGGTGAGCTTCTTGATACCTATCTTGGCCGTGACAACTACGTTATCGGTATTGACGAGGCTGCCTTCTACGGTCCTAAGCTTGACATTCAGATCAAGAACGTTTTCGGTAAGGAGGACACAATCGTTACCATTCAGGTAGATATGCTTCTTGCAAAGAAGTTCGGCATGGAGTACGTTGACCGTGACAACACCATGAAGACTCCTTATATCATTCACAGAACCTCTATGGGTTGCTATGAGAGAACTCTTGCGCTCATTCTTGAAAAATATGCAGGTGCTCTTCCCGTTTGGATCGCGCCCACTCAGGTTACCGTTATCCCTGTAGTTGCAGATTTTGCAGACTATGCAGCAGAGGTAACAAAGAAGATGCAGGCAGCAGGTATTCGTGCCGAGCTTGATGACAGAAACGAGAAGCTTGGCTACCGTATCCGTGAGGCACAGCTCTCCAAGGTTCCCTATATGATCGTCGTTGGTGAGGACGAGATGAACTCCGGCAGCGTTACCGTAAGAGCGCGTACCGAGGGCGAGGGTGGAAAGTTCTCTGTTGACGAGTTTATCGCTAAGGTGGTAAACGAGATCGAAACCAAAAAGCACTGATGATTTACACAATACAGAATGAAAAGCTCACTTTGTCAATAAACAGCAAGGGAGCAGAGCTTGTTTCCGCAAAGAGCAAGGACGGCAGGGAATATATCTGGCAAGCAGATAAAAGGTATTGGGGCAGACATGCTCCGATACTTTTCCCCGTCTGTGGCAGACTTCTCGGCTCGGAATATACCCTTGATGGTGAAAGATACGAGATGGGTTCACACGGCTTTGCGCGCGACAGCGAGTTCGAGCTTATGGATAAAAATGAGGATAGTTTAACTCTGGTTCTTAGCGAAAACGAGCATACTGCCTCGGTTTATCCCTTCAATTTCACGCTTAAGGTGAAATACTGTGTGGAGAACACTTCGGTAAAAATGTTTATTGAAGTTAAAAATAACAGTAATAAAGTTATGCCGTATATGATAGGCTGGCATCCCGGTTTTTGCATTGAGGGGACGATTGATAATTATACTCTTTCCTTCCCTGATTGCAAAAATCTTAAACGACACTATATGCAACCAAGTTTGTTTGTTGATCAGAAGGCTGTTGACTATCCTCTTACAGATGGTATATTCCCTCTTGATGAAAATGAAATATACCGTGAGGATACCATCATTTTCAAAAACGTTGGAAACGAAAGCATTCTGCGCCTTAACGGCAAGCCCAGACTTCGTCTGTCGCAAAGTGACAATCTTCCCTTTTATGCTATTTGGAAAGCGCCATATTCCGAGGCAGAATACATCTGTCTTGAGCCCTGGTCGGACATTCCGTCAGACGGTGTAACACCCGAATGCTTTGATACAAGAGAAATGTCAAGGCTTGAGGCCGGAAAGAGCGAGAGCTATTTCTTCTCAGCAGAGTTTATCGACTGATCCGAGGTATATTGAATATGGATTTTTCAAAATACGGATATAAGCATAAGGCAAGTTGTGACAGCTGTGAGTTTTACGAGTATGATGAGGTCACCGATACTTACGGTTGTAATCTGTCGCTTGATGAGGATGAAATGGTAGAATTTCTCGGTGGACAGACAAGGGATTGTCCCTACTACAGATATTACGACGAATATAAAAGCGTACACAAGCAAATATAAAAAAATGCGTGATCTGCACCACCAGGGTTTGATCACGCATTTTTATTTTTTATTACTCTTCGATCATACAGAGGAAGAGCCAAGCATTTTCAGGATTTACCTCTACATTGGTAAAGAGGTATGATCCACCGTTCTGATTCCACCAGCCGTTAGACTCACCGTGAAGCATGATACATTCTGCAAGCTCGACAGTCAGAGGAACAACGCCGTACGTGGGATCGGTATAATCCGAATATGTTTTGATCATATCATTATAGCGAAGCTTCTCTACAAAATTACCTTTGCTGTCATAAACGTATCCACCGATATTTATTCCGACGTTACTGTCAACATGACCCGAAAGAAGAGCAAGAGAGCCTCCGAGAATAGGAACAAACTGCTGATTTTCGTCAACATATCCGTGCCCTGTGGGAGTACTTATACGAACATAAACAAGCTTACCACTATTGGTATAATAATATCCGTCATCTCCAAGAGAAACCGTTATATCTTTAGAAGCAATATCGAAATCAACAAGCGTTTTGCCATTAAGATTACATTTTTCAAGCACAGCGCTCGCCTGAACTTCAACCCACTCTGCGTCATAGCTTGGATCAAAAGGAGCATCACCGATGCGTTCGATAGAAAGTGTCGCAACGGTATCTTTTGTTGCAAAGATTCCTATAACATAAGGAGTGGTTTTATCTTTTATAACCAGTTGAAAGCTTTTACCGTCGTAATCAAGGTCACCACAATGAGATGCTTGCACAAACATTGGAATACCATAGTGACCGATAGTCATATTAGTGTCATCGGAAGTAAATGAAACATTGTAAATACCCTCGACGGGTGCGTTAAAGACAAGAAAAGTTTTACCTGACTCACAAACAACATTGTAAACTCCATCAACAACTGTGTAAGCAAACGCATTTTCCGGAACATCACCATATATACTGATAGTATTCGACATATCGCGAACTACAGCCTTAAGAGAAGTAATATCCTTTGTAAGCTTATACTCGTTCTGTTCGATTACCACATCGCTGAGACCTTGTTCAAGAGTAACGGTATAGTCGCCTGCGACAGCATTCTTATAAGAAGCCTTTCCGTCCTTATCGGTAACGCGCATTTTTGTCTCGCTGCCATCCTTGGCAAAATTTACAATAACATTGCCTACAGGATTATTTAATCCGTCAACAACCGTAACGGTATAATCCACATATACGATTTCCTCTGCGCCCTTATCATTATCCTTATCATTATTATCCTTGTTGTCATTATTACAACCAACCATAAGAGTAAAAACGATAGAAAGCGCAAGAATTAGAGCTAAAATGCTAACTATTCTTTTCATTTTCGTTCTCTTTTCTTCGTTATTTTAAAAATCATTAGGCAGCCTTACGGAGCCGAATGCTTTCATTTTTTTCCACATTCGGCAAATTTTTATATGATTGTGTTATTACTTAGGAGTAGCAGCGTTAAAGAACTGCTCATAGTAGCAAAGCTTCAACCAGGAATTCTTAACGCCTTCGAAGGTGTATTTATCCATAAGAAGCTGAAGGATATCAGAAAGTCTTTCATCAACTGCAACACAACCGATTCTGGGGTCACCTTCCTGAATTACCTCTTCAACAACGGTTAATCCATCCTGACTGACGGTAGTAATAACGTCGCCAACCTTGATTCTCTTAGATGCATATTCACGCATGGTTTCGGTCTCATCATTTCCCTTACCGTGATAAATACCTGCAAGAACCTCCTCTACAGCATATCCGGTTACGGAATAGGTTCCTCCGTTATAGTCATCCTCATTATAAGTATTATTATAAGCCTCGCCAAGCTCTGCAAGAAGCTCTGCTTTACATCTTTCAACGTCACCGCCTACCTTTTCAAGGTAATTAAGAACATAAAGATCCTCTGCTGTATATTTGAAGTTGAAAGCTCCTGCCTCGATCATATCTATTCTCTTTGGATCATCGCCATCGTAGTAAATGACATTGCCTGTAAAGATTGGCGTCGTCTGAGTGAAATCGGCATAGATTATGGAACCAAGTCGTCCATCATCACGCTTTTCGTGCCAGAAGCCATCGTTACCGAGCTCAACAGGAATACTGATGATTATCGTTTCGGTAAGCTCACCAAGCTCATTATCACGAGCAGTGAAGGGTCCGGGAGATGTCTGGCTAAATCTGTAGAAGCCCTCATCGCCAAGACGCTCAACACGGAAGTAGATCGTACCCTCCTGATATACATCATAGAAAGCAATATCGATGTAATAATCCTTACCTGCCTCAAGATAAAGGATCATATAGCAGTTGTTAACATCCGAAGTATTAAGTCTGTCAACGTTTTCATAGGTATACCAAACCTCTCTGTCAGCAAAGCCGTTAGCGGTGAACACCCATGCATTAGTTTCAAGACCGTATCCTTCCTTATTGGGATCGGGAGCGTAAGAGGAAATAAGGTAAGTACCCGAAACGGTGGGGGTGAACTTAGCAAGAAGTCCTCTGGGCATGATAACCTTGTTGTAAACGAAGGAATTGGGGAAATCTGTCGCGCCCTTATCACTTACGATAACGTCGTAAGCCGAGAACAGAGCAAGTCCCTTGATGGGGTCCTCAAGCTCTTTGTTTGAAGGACCGTATGAATCATAGTAACAACAGAATCTGAGCCAGTCATTCTCATTCAGGGGATCTCCGAAGTTCTCAGAGAAGATGAGAAGCAGCTGACGAAGCTCCTCTGTAACAGAAGAAACACCGTAGATATTGGAGTTTGACGCATAGCTGCAGTAATCAATAAAGAGATCATACTGTGCCGGAGTCAGCTTTTCTGCAGCAAGAAGATCTGCAGCCATATAATACGCAGAATTTTCACCGTTAAATCTGGTATAGCCCATAAGGTCTGCAAGAAGAATCGGACCGGTAGAAGAGCCTACGTGATAGTAACCGTCTGTGCCAGGGAATATCTCTGCGTACTTACCGTATGAGCCGTCGGGATTAGGCTTTGTTGCTGCAAAACGGTAGATGTATGTATCGCTATCGATCTCAGCTTCGCTGATTATACGAAGATCCTTGAGATATACGGTATCATCACCCTCATCCTCACTGGAGTCCTTAGCATAAACAAGGCCAACCTCGTAGGTTGCATCCTCCTCTGCTACGTATGCATAACGTGTTTCCCAACCCGTTGCATTCTGACCGGAAATAGAATAAATATCCTTGCCGTCAACAACAACGTAGAGAATGTCTGCGCCACGCTCGGTAGATGCGAAATAGTCAAAGGCAAGAACGTCGCCTGCCTTAAGATCAACATTAATGATAAGCTGTGCGTAGGACTGGACCTTGTTTGCGTTAGATGTCTTGATTACATCAAAGATCTCACCACCCAGCTCAACCTGGTCGATAATGAAGGGCCAGGAATATTCCTTCTCATCATCGCTTGCATCCTCGGGATAAGGAAGATACTCAATACCGGGGATCTTGCCACCGTCAAATACGTTACTGATCTCCTCACCGGAGGGCATCTGTACGTTAGGCTTCTCTCTGGGAATAATATCCTGCTTGTTGGTTACAAGGGTCTGCTTATAATCATCTGCAGTAAAGAATCTGAATATTTCCTCAAACTCTCTCTGAACCACAATCGCACCGGGCTCAATGAAGGTAACGACACCGTATCTGTCTACAATTACAGACATAGGATATCCGGCAACACCGAATGCCCTGTTAAGTCCTTCAAGATCCTGTGCCATATCGAAGGTAAGGCCAAGATCGTCTTGGAAAAGTCTGATATCATCTAATGTATCTGCAGATGCAGTTTCGGGAGGGTCAAGCGCAATGATCGCAAGATCGTCCTTATATAACTCATACGCTGCCTGCATAAGTGGGAACTCGGTTATACACCAAGTGCAATCGGTATACCAGAAGTTGATAAGTACAGCCTTCTTCTCCTTAAGTGCCTCGGAAAGAGTGAATATCTCTCCGGTTGTGGTAGTTGCGCTGAAATCATGCATAACCGATCCGAGCGAGTACTTTACTCCTACGTGACCGTTATCGGGAAGAAGTGAAGAGGTGATTGTTATCTCAAAATCCGTGGATACGAGAGGATAGAATTCATCAACGTCATATCCCTCGGGAATGTCGTTATCGATCTTAGCTGCATAGCTGCCACCCTTAGGAAGAGAAACGGTTGCCTTACCGTTTTCATCTGTAACGGTGTATGCAAGCATATCGCTAATATCACCGTCCTCATATGCGTGGAAGTATACGGCAAGACCTGAAAGCTTCATGCCACCCTTTGTTGTAACGGTGATGCTGTGATCAACCTTGACGTTGGCATCGGGATTTTCATTCTCTCCTCCGTCACCCACGTCACCTGTGCCACCGTCACCTGTTCCACCACCGTCGCCACTGTCTTTACCACCGATTGCAAGAACTGCAACCAATACGATAACAGCAACGAGAAGGCAGCTTACACCTGCGATAATCGCAATCTTAACGTTTTGTGCAAGGCTGTTCCACCAGCCTCCACCTGTCTTTGCCTCAGGGGCATCAACCGTATTTGCCGAGGTGTCAACCGTCGGCTCGGCTTCGCCCGAGATGGGCTTCTTTTCTTCGTTGTTCATTTATATCTCCTTTGCATTTTTATTCACTGTCAAATGTTTCCTCGAAGTAAATCTGAAGAAAAAGGTATAATTATGTCGCAAATAGGCACAATCATACGTTTATATCATATCACTATTTTGCAGGAAAATCAATAGCAAAATGCAAAAATCTTTGCATTTTAATACACTGTAAACAAAATGTTTACATTTATTTTTGCATAAATTCGCCAAACATCTTGCTTTTTTTACCTATTTATGATAATATATAAAGTGCGCGTTTAATAATTATAAATATATATTGTATTAATTATTATATTAATTATTATTTGTTGCAAAAAAGTCAGAAAGGCAAAAACAACATGTCCAAGAAAAACAAAAGGGTACGTTTGCTGACGGCAATAATGGCTGCGGTGATGCTGATTTCCACCGTACTTACCGTTACTATGTCGGCAACCGGAACGACTTATTACGGCTCATCACCGTCAATAAGTGACGTAACTGGTTCCGTAGATCTGGGAACCGAAAATTTATTCAACGAGTCGGTTATGTACAAGCTTCCCAACACCGTTGCATCTACCGATGATATTTCTATTATCGTGCAGATGAAGTCCGAGGCACTGCTTGATGCATATGACAAATCCGGCAGCAAGCTTTCCTTTACCGAATACTCCCTCACCGAAGAGGCTGAAAAGGTAAGGCAGAATATAAGCGCCGATGCAGAAGCAATCAAGTCTAAGCTTCACGGTATCAATTATACGCTTGGCGAAAACTACAACGTAGTTATGTCGGGCTTTGAGATGATAATCAAGGCTGCCGACTTTGCTGACGTTTGTAAGGCTGTTTCCGGCAAGGCTACGGTTATTGTCGGTGAGGTTTACAACGTAGCTGAGACCAAGCTGGTTGAAAACAAGGTAAACGTTTATGACACTGGTATTTTTGACAGCGAAAGCTTCCAGAAGGAGTACGGCTATGACGGCACAGGCATTGTAGTCGCAGTTCTCGATACAGGTGTTGACTACTATCATTCAGCATTTGTTGACAGCTACTATAAGCCTAACGGTACTCTCGGTCTGAGCTTCGAGCAGGTATCTGCTATTCTCGCCAACAACAATATGGCAGCAGAAAAAAGATACTCCGGTCTTACTGCAGAGGACGTTTATATCAGCGACAAGATTCCCTTCGGCTTCGACTATGCTGACAACGATCCCGACGTATTCCCTCTCCTCTCCAACCACGGTACTCACGTTGCCGGTGTTATTGCAGGAAACCGTCTCGAGCATATCGAGAGCGAGGATTACTCAGGTGAGTTCGCAGGTGTTGCTCCCGGTGCACAGATCGCAGCGATGAAGATATTCTCGGACACCGAGGCTACCTCTCATACATCCTGGATTCTCGGTGCGCTTGAGGATTGTGTTACACTCGGCGTTGACGTTATCAACATGTCAATCGGTACCTCCTGTGGTTTCAGCCGTGAGACAGACAAAGAGATAATTGCTGGAGTTTACGACAAAATCCGTGCAAGAGGAATTTCGCTTGTGGTTGCAGCGTCAAACAGCTTTAACTCAGCATACTCCTCCGATAAGAACGGTAACCTTCCTCTTACCTCCAATCCCGACAGTGCTACCGTTGGTTCTCCCTCTACTTATAAGGGTGCGCTTTGCGTTGCATCTATTGAGGGTGCTAAGACTCCCTATATTACATACAACGGCTCTATCATTTACTTCATTGAGTCCAACGACCGTTTCTCCGAGCAGAAGAACTTTGTAAACGAGCTTCTCGGTGAAAGCCAGGATTCTATGGAGGTTGAGTACGTGCTTGTAGCAGGTGCAGGACGTACCGAGGCAGACTATACGGGTATAGACGTTAAGGGTAAGATCGCGCTTATCAAGCGTGGATACAATACCTTTGAAGAAAAGGCTGCGCTTGCAGAAAAGATGGGCGCTGCCGGCGTTATCATATACAACAACGTTTCGGGTGATATCCGTATGAACGTTGGTGAAGTAAAGATTCCCGTATGTTCTATCTCTCAGGATGACGGTGAGGAGCTGGCAAAGGCAGGAAGTGGCAAGATTGTTATCAGCCGTTCCCAGACCTCCGGTCCCTTTATCTCCGACTTCTCCTCCTGGGGCCCTACTCCCGATCTTCAGATCAAGCCCGAGATAACGGCACACGGTGGTTCTATTCTCTCCTCAGTTCCCGGTGAGAGCTATGACAGAATCTCCGGTACTTCGATGGCTACCCCCAACGTTTCGGGTGTTACCGCACTTATCCGTCAGTATGTTATCAGCAGCGATAAGTTCAATCTCGATGCCGATACCGACGCCGTAGAGATCACCGCTATGGTAAACAGACTCCTTATGTCCACTGCGGATATTACCTTTGGTAAAAACGGCCTGCCCTATGCCGTAAGAAAACAGGGCGCAGGACTTGCTAATCTTACTGACTCCGCTGCAACTAATGCATATATTGCTACATATAACGCCGACGGCTCTATGATGGATAAATCTAAGATTGAGCTGGGCGACGATCCTACAAAGACAGGTGTATATAACTTCAACTTCGGTATAGTTAATATCGGATCATCTACCCTCAGCTACAGCTTTGGTTATTACGTGCTTACCGAGGGTGTAAGCGAGACCAAGACGGCACAGGGTGAGACCACCGTAACCGAGGAGGCCTACGAGCTTAAGGGCGCGAAGGTTGAAATTCTTTCGGTAGAAAACGGTACTCAGAACGGTAACAGTATCTCTGTTGAGGCTGGAAAGACAGCTAACGTCAGCGTAAGAATCACTCTTTCGGAGGAGAACAAGAAGTATCTTAACGAATCCTTCGAAAACGGTATGTACGTTGAGGGCTTCATCATGCTGGATAACGCAGACGATGCGCAGGACCTCAGCTTCCCCTATCTTGCATTCTACGGTGACTGGACAAAGGCTCCCCTCTTCGACCTTGATTTCTTCGAGACCAACGCAGACGAGCTTGACGACTCCATCGATCCCCTTGACAAGACTCTTCCCGATGCTTACGCTTCACGTCCTATCGGTGGTTCTACCGGTGACTATGTAAGCTATCTTGGCTCTTACTACTTCGAGCAGAATCCCCAGAACAAAATTATCGCTGCAGACAGAAAGTATATTTCGCTTTCCAACCAGACTGCAAATAACGAGATTAACTCTCTCAGATTCATATGGGCAGGTATGCTCAGAAACGCAGAGAGAGTGGAGATTGTAATTACAGAGGATTCTACGGGTGAAATAGTATATCAGACCACAGACTACGATATCAGAAAATCCTACGGTGACGGCGGTCCTATCAGACCTGCCAACATTGATGTTGAATTCAGTGCAATAGATATGAATCTGAAGAACAACACTCAGTACACCATATCTATGAAGGGTTATCTCGATTACGGTGACGGTGGCGCTGACACTAACCTTAAAAACGAATTCAGTTTCCCGATCACCACAGACTTCTCTGCACCGGTTCTCTCCGACTGTGAATTCTTCGTTGAGTACGACCGTTCCACAAAAACCAACCGTCTGTACGCGAAAATGGCTATATATGATAACCATTACGCAATGGCTCTTCAGGCAGGATATGTTGGTACAACCACCGATGCTAACGGTCAGCAGATCGGTAACTTCTCTGCATTCGAAAAATATGCAACTCCTATTTACTCCGAATTTAATTCCACTACCTACGTTCAGTATGAGCTTACCGACTACATAGACGAGATCATGTCGGGCGCAACACGTAAGAATACATTTACCATCGCTGTTTACGACTATGCGATGAACTCAGCTACTTATGAGATTGCCCTTCCCGATGATTTCGAGACCTTCGGCTTCTCTACTCCCGACGGTGGTATTACAAAAGAGCTTCACGTTACTATAAGCACAAACGAGGTCTACAGCCTTACTCCCGTAGTATATCCTGCTACCGAATGGGGCGAGCTTATCACCTACCGTAATCCTTATAGCAACAATAAGACCGTAAATATCGTAAATAACAAGATCGTCGGTGTTCAGAAGGGTGAGGCAACGATTATTGCAAGCACCCCCGACAATAAGACGGCAACCATTAAGGTTACGGTTCTCGGAGAGGGTGACGAGGGATATAAGGAATATTCCAAGCCTGTTGCCGATAGCTTTACCCTTACCGGTTTCTACGTAAACAAGGCATTCTATATTCTTGACAATACTCAGAGAGATATAGGCAGTACGGGCAATGAAATGAAGTTTGCTTCAAGCTCCTACTACGCATTGTCTATGTTCCCCTCCGAATCGGTTAAGCTTCGTTATGAGCTTCACGCATACTTCCCGAAGGAAACCACAATCGAGTTCTCCTCGGGTAACGAGGATATCGTTAAGGTAGACAAGGACGGAAACGTTACGGCAGTAAGCGAGGGTATTGCTTCCATCACAGCAAAGGTTATGATGGATGGCAAGAGTACGCTCTATTCTGCCAACGTATCTGTTACGGTTAAAGAGCCCTTCATCACCTCCGGTCCCACACTAACAAGCTACTACGGCGCAGGTGACGTGGCAAATCACGTATTCTTCCCCGAAACACTTGCAATTACCGAGATCGGTCAGTTTGCGTTCTCCAACTATGATTACGTTGAGAAGGGCGAGAATGATGAGATCTCCGACGAGGCACCCGAGACCATGAAGATGTGGTTCCTCGGTGATAACACAATCAGACGTGTAACAATTCCCGAGGGCGTAACAAGAATAGGTCCGTATGCATTTGCAAACCTTACTGCTCTTGAAGAGATCACACTTCCCTCCACGCTTGAGACTATCGACTACGGTGCATTCCTCGGTTGTATCAACCTTAAGAAGGTTAACGGAATTGAGTACGTTAAGTTTATAAACCGTAGTGCATTCCAGGGTTGCGCTCTTACGGGCACTCTCAACCTTAAGTCTGCCGTAGCTATCGGTGACAACGCCTTTGCAGAGCTCGGTTACTATAATATGAACGGTGAGCAGGTCTACAGCAGAAATGCATTTGAAAAGCTTATCCTTTCTGAATCCTGTAAATCGGTTGGCGCATATGCCTTCTCGGATAACAAGACGCTTACAACCCTTAATATCAAGTCCGACTTCCTTAAGCTTGGACAGTATGCGTTTGACGGCTGTGAGAAGCTTGCTTCGGTAGCTATCAATGCAGCAGTTATTCCTACAGGTACCTTCAACGAGTGTAAAGCTTTGAGCGACGTAACAATAGGCAAGGACGTTTCGGTTATCTCGGAATACGCATTCAGAAATACCAACGTATCCAGCTTCAAGCTTGCAGAAGGAAACACTTCGTTTGTCTCCTGCGACGGTGGCAAGTACCTTACAAATAAGGATGGCAGCGAGATAGCTCTCGTTGCTCCTACAACAAGAGAGTTTACTCTTAACAACTCGGGTATCACAACCGTAGGCTCAGGCGCATTCTCAAGCAGCATGCATCTTACGGGCGTGACCATTCCATCGGTTACAGTTGTACGCGACTTTGGCTTCTCCGAGTGTGAGGCGCTTAAGAACGTAAATCTCGGTTCTCTTACCGAGATCGGTGCATACGCCTTCGAAAATACTGCGATCGACACATTTGAATTCGGAGGAGATGTTACCATCGGTGACTACGCATTCTCCAGAAGTGCGATAAAGAGTATTACGATCGGTGACGGTCTCACCATTCCTGACGGCGCATTCTATAACTGTAAAAAGCTTGAAACTGTTGTAATCGGTAACAACGTTGTTATTGGAAATTACGCATTCTACAGTGACAGCTATTCCATCGGTAACAGAGTTGAGGTTCTTACCCGTTATCAGAACGGCGTTCCAAAAACCAGCGAAGAGGACATCTACTTTATCATTATAGACGGTCCTATCACCTCTCTTACCATTGGAAACAACGTTACTATCGGTAACGGTGCCTTCTACGGTGCAGGTAAGCTTGAGAGCGTGACTCTCGGTGAAGGCGCAAGAATCGGTGAGTTCGCATTCTACAACTGCGACAAGCTCTCGGATATCGATCTCAGCCGTGTTCTCAGCATCGGAGACTCAGCATTCTCCGGCGACGTATATTATGAATATACAAGTAAGAGCCTTTCTCTCAGCTCGGTATTCATTACTCCCGACGGTAAGTATTCCTATACCTACCATCATCCCGATCTTGTTGAGGTTGATCTCAGCTCGCTTGAGAGCCTCGGCAAAAACGCATTTGCACTTTGCGATACCATCACAACGGTTACTCTCGGTGACAATATTACCGTTATCCCCGAGGCAGCATTCCAGTATTGCTATAATCTCAGCAGCATCAATCTTGGAAATGTTGTAACCATCAGCAACTATGCATTTGCAGAGTGTGCTCTTACCTCTGTAAATCTTGAAAATGCAACTAAGATCGGTGACTATGCATTCTGCTACAACGCAGAAATGCTTTCTGCCAACTTCGGTTCCGACAATCTTGTTATAGGCGAAGGCGCGTTCTCCTACTGCGACAATCTTGCAGTAATTAACGGTGAAGAAAACGCATCTTACGTTGGTGACTTTGCATTCGCTTGCACACTTATCAACGAGGCAGACCTCAGTGGTGCAAAGTATCTCGGTACTCATGCATTCTATAAGGATGAGCCCTGTGAATTCAAGGTAACGCTCTCCGAGCTTATCGAGAATATGGGCGACAACCCCTTCGCTAACTGCCTGGTTGCTCCCTTCTCCTCTACTGTAACAGACAGCTTCCTTGATAACGAATACACAAAGGTTATTTACACCTTCGATCTCAGTGATACTATCAAGATCATTGAGGGTTCGGTATACAGAATTGTTCCCAACGGACTTGAGCTTATCTGCTGGTCGGGTGACAATATGGCTATTGTTGCCGATGACACGGTAAGAATCAGTGCAATGGCATTTGCAGGTCAGGGGGTACGTCAGGTAGTCCTTCCCTACACTGTCAAGGCAATAGGTCACAAGGCGTTCTTTGGCTGCGATAAGCTTATGTTCGTATCCTTTGCAAGCTATGAGTCTCCCATTCTCGAGGAGGAGTATGACTATGCATACTTCGAATCAATGGAGAATATTCCTGCCGTTGGTGAATACACCTTTACCGACTACTACGGCAAGCCCATCAGCTTTGACGGAAAGGGCATCATTCCCTACTTCATGTATAACGTTACCGACCTTCCCTGCAACTACTTCTACGGTGCAAGCTTTATTGACTACGTAGGTAAGGTTGAGGATAAGATCACCATGATCCGTCCCTCTAACGGTAAATATTACGACTCATTCATTCTGAATCAGTACTTCAATCTTGCAATAGACGGTGCAACAGCACCCGACGATATCACTCTGGCAGCGATTGAGGCTATCAAGAAGCTTCCTACCAACACCAAGGATATCACTCTCTCGCACAAGTCGCTTGTTGAGGCTGCAAGAGCAGCTTATAATAGAATTATCAGCGATGAGCAGCGTGCGCTCGTTTCGGGCGACCTTGTGGGCATTCTTACCAATGCAGAGCAGCGTATCTCCGACCTTGAATTCCTGATGAGCGATAAGGATGAGGAGCCTGTTGTTGACGACGGCAAGAAGGTTGACGTAAAGCTTGTTGTTTCAATCGTTATCGGCGTAGTCTTCATTCTTGTAGTAGCAGCATTTGTAGTAGTTCTTGTGATCTTCATAAGACTTCTTAAAAACAATCCGGATCTGCTTAAGAAGCCTGAGGAAACAAAGGAACCGGAGGAGATAGATCCCGAGGTTGAGAAGGCAAGACTTGCAGAGATTGCAAAATATGTAGCTGCATCTCGTCCTACCCCTGCTCCGAAGACTCCCAAAAAGCCTATCAACAGAGCTCCCGAGATAGATAAGCTTGTTTCCAAGCTCAGAAGCGAGGGTAAGAAAGTCAGTCTCCCGGTAATCATCGCTGCTATAGCAGCTGCTGTAATTCTTATTGCAGGCATAATCTGAATAGCAATTGGTGGAAACGACAGTCCCTTCCACGAGTATGAGAAACAGGGCTATAACGTAAGTGTAACCTTCGATTCTAACGGTGGTACCTTCAAGGGTAGTAACTCGTCCATTGTAGACCTTTACAAATCCTCTGAAATTGGTAGTGAGGGTATTACGCTCCTCGCTCCCGATGATTCAAGAAGAGGCAAGGATAACACTATGACTCTTACCAAAGCCGGATACTTCTTCGCAGGCTGGTACAGAGAGAGAAATCTTATCGATCCCGGCAATCCCGATGCAGGCTATACCTATTCGGGTAAGTGGAACTTTGACAGCGATACTCTGAAGCTTGAAGCAGGCAAGGAGTATACTGCAGATGAAAGTGCACTTACACTTTATGCAGCATGGGTTCCTTACTATAAGTATGAGATCTATGCGAAGGACGATAATGGCAACATGCAGCTTATCTCCGACGTTTCGGCTATCAACCTTACAATTCCCGAGTGGGCTGACGGTGACGTAAGTCTCAATATGGATAACTTCCCTGTTCGAGAAGGATATACTCTCGTTGACGTATACGAGGACGAGGCTATGACCAAGAAGGTTGAAGCTACTCTTAACGAATCCGGCACAAGAAAGTATATCACGGGTAGCTGGAACGAGGAAACAGCAACACTTAACACACCTGTAATCAAGCTCTACACCACCTGGCAGGAGGGCGAGAGGTACAGAATTTACTCCACCGATGATCTTATAAAGAACGCATCCAATGACGGATATTATGAGATTTATGCAGACCTTAACTTTGAGGGACTTGAATGGCCCACTGCGTTTACAAACGATAAGTTCTCCGGCAAGATCTTCGGTAACGGACACAAGATTTCGGGCATCAGCTTCGAGAGTAGCTCGAGAAGCAGAATCAGCAACGGTCTGTTCTCGGCCCTTGATGACAACGCCTATATTGAAAATCTGACGTTCGAAAACGTAACTCACACAATCAACCTTGTCAGCGTTGCTCCGGGTGCAACCTTCGGTCTCCTTGCAGGAACGGTTGCAGAGGGTGTGGAGTTCAGCAACGTGACAATTACCGGTAAGCTTCTTCTCGGCGACAGCTGTGAGGGTCTTGCAGGCAGCACCGACTACTCTATCGGTCTGATAGCAGGTAGTGGCAACGTAACGGGTATATCCTCCGAGATATCGGTTGAAAAGGCTAACCCCGGCAACAACACCTTTGACGTAGAGATTACCGACGGAGTAGTCTCCATCGTCAAGGGCTCAAACTAAACACACAGAAAGGGGCAGAAAATGAAAAATAGAATAATTTCACTGATACTTTGCTTAAGCATTTTGCTTGGTATCACTTCTGTGCTTTCGAGCTGTGGGGGTAGCGGAGATCAAGCCTTCGTTATTATGACGGATAATCTTGACGGTCTATTCAATCCTTTCTTCTCAACCAGCGCATCCGACGGCACTATCGTCTCTATGACTCAGATCGGCATGCTTTCCTCCGACACCGATGAAAACGGCGATGCTCAGATTGCCTTCGGTCCGGACTACGCCGTTGTCGTTCTCGATTATGAATCAAGCTATGATATTAACGGAGTGAGTGAAAAGCCTGACGAAAAAAAGGGCGTAACCACCTATACCTTCGTTATTAAGAACGGAATCAAGTTTGCCGATGGCAAGCCTCTCACAATCGAGGACGTTCTGTTCAACATGTACGTTTACCTTGACCCCGTATACACGGGTTCGTCCACAATGTACTCCACCGATATTCAGGGACTTTCCCAGTATAGAATTCAGCAGAATCTCTCGGGTGGAACAAATGCCGACGAGCATCTCACAAATCTTGCGAGAACCAAGGCTATGGGTCGTATCAACGAGCTTATTAACGTATTCAAAACCTTTAAACTTCCCTCCGGCTCTTACCTTACAACAGAGTCCGAGATGAAGGAGGCAATCGGTAATTGGCAGCTTAGTACAGGTTATAAGGAGGCGATCTCAAACGATCCCTCCTCGGTAACCACCGATCAGCTTCTTAACGACTATGAAAAAACTCTTGAGCTCTTTAAAAAGGAGCTTGAAAGAGACTATGAGGCTGCAAAGGAAGCCTACACCGACGCTCCCTATAAGGATCACGGCTTTGACGAGATTACCTCCTTTATGTACATGGAGGGATACGTAAAGGTTGAGTTCGGCGAGAAGGACGGAAAGGCGAATGCCGATAAGTCCGTAATCAAAAAGGTAGAGCGTGACTATCCCACTAACATTAAAACAAAAGAGGACGCTGTAAAGTACGTTTACGACTCCAAAATCAACAGCGAGCTTCACATCATTCTTTCCGCATGGGCAACCGCAACCGAGCTTCAGACACTCTATATGTCTCAGGCAAAGGAGGTTATCCTTAAGGAAAACATGTCCGACGGACAGCTTCTCTACCCCAACATTTCGGGTATCGTTTCTCTTGGTCACTCTACCGACGTTGAGAGTATCACCATTGGTGAGAACACCTACGATATCGCACACGATCACAAGCCCGACGGTACTCCTCTTAACGATGACGAGTATGACGTGCTTCAGATCAAAATCAACGGTATCGACCCCAAGGCAGTATGGAACTTCTCCTTTGCCGTTGCACCCCAGCATTACTATGCAGAGGGCTATGAGGTTGATATTCCGAACAACAAGTTTGGTGTTGATTACGCAAGCTTCGAGTTTATGACCGAGGTAATTCAGTCCCACAGAAACGTAACGGTTCCCATGGGTGCAGGTGCATATATGGCTACCAATACTGCTAATGCAGACGTTGTAAGTGGTACCGAGTTCTTCAGCAACAACGTTGTTTACTTTAAGTCCAATCCTCACTTTGAGGAGAGCATGGAAGCAAGTCTTCCCGAGGGCTCTGAAATCGACTATCACGTAAACATCGACAAGGTGCGTTACCAAATCGTTCCCGCAACAGATGCGATCACCATGCTTCAGTCGGGTACGGTTCACTACGTAACTCCTCAGCTTACCAAGGATAATATGAAGATCCTTTCCTCCCTTGAGTCAAAGGGTATCGAGAGAATCTCTGTAAGTCAGCTCGGTTACGGTTATATAGGTGTAAACGCATCCTATATTCCCAACATCTATCTTCGTCGCGCTATTATGGCAGCTATGGACACAAGCTTAGCCCTTCAGTATTACGAGGCAGGTACGGCAGAGCAGATCTTCTGGCCGATGTCCACCGTAAGCTGGGCTTATCCAAAGGATGAGGACGGCAAAAACGAGACCTCCAACGGTCATATATATCCCTCCATTCAGTTCTCTGAGGAGAAAGCAAAGGAAAACATCCTATCGTTTATGGAAAGAGCAAAAGAGCATACGATGGGATATACCGACTCCGACCTTAAGGTTACCTTCACTATTGCAGGCTCTAACCTTACCGACCACCCCACCTATCAGGTATTCCAGACGGCAGCAAAGCTGCTTAACGAATGTGGCTGGGACGTTGAGGTTGTTGCTGACTCGCAGGCACTTACCAAGCTTTCCACCGGATCGCTTGCAGTATGGGCTGCTGCATGGGGTTCTACAGTTGACCCTGACCTGTATCAGGTTTATCACAAGAATTCCAATGCGTCGAGCGTAAGGGCATGGGGCTACAACGCCATTCTTTCCAATGACAGCTATTGGATGGAGCAGGATATTCTTGATAAAATGAGCGAGATTATCGACGATGCGCGTGAGACCGATGATCAGGAAATACGTACAGATCTTTATGAGCAGGCTATGAGCTATATTCTTGATCTGGCAGTTGAGCTTCCTGTATACCAGAGACAGCAGCTTTATGCTTATAACGCGAAAATTCTTGATTCCTCCTCCTTCCCCGATGACGTAAACCCCTACTCCTCCCCCCTTGACAGACTTTGGGAAATCAAGTTTAACGAGGGTGTTTCCGGTGGTGGAGCCGATAGTAACGGACTTGGTGGAATAATCGCAGGTTGTGTTGTTGCAGCACTCGCTGTAGCAGCAGTGGTCGTGTTCTTCACTCTTCCCGAGAAAAAGCGCAGAGCTATTCTTGGAATCAAGCGTCCTTATCTTATCCCTGTGGAAGAGATAGACGAGGAGGACCTTAACGACTATAATATTCTTTACAAAAAATATAAAAAGTGATCGGAGGACGGCTAAATGTTAAAGTATATAATTAAAAGACTTGCGCAGTCGATACTTATACTGCTCGGCGTTTCTCTGATAATCTACGTTCTTATCAGATGCATGCCTGTTGACTTCGTTACTCAGAAGCTTTCTTCCATAACGACTACGGGCGCAGAAACCTCTCAGGAGCTTATCGACGCGATGCTCAAGCAGTACGGTCTTGATACAAATATCTTTGAGGGCTATATTTCCTGGCTTGGCAAGCTCTTAAGACTTGACTTTGGAAACAGCTTCAAATACAGCATCCCGGTTATCGACGTTATCAAGGATCACATGGGTGTTTCCTTTGCAGTAGCAGCGATTGCGACGATATTCGAATTTCTTATCGCAATTCCCCTGGGTGTTACTGCTGCAACGCATCAGTATTCGTTACGCGACTATATCGTTACGGTGCTCGTAATGATCGGTATTTCACTTCCCTCGTTCTTCTTCGGACAGCTGCTTAAAAACATCTTTGCAATTCAGCTTGAGTGGTTCCCTGCCTCGGGTCTTGTCGACGCATCGAAGGACCTTTCGGGCTTCGCTCTGCTGATGGATCAGCTGTGGCACTTGTTCATTCCTATCCTCACCGTAGTTATTCTCAGCATCGGTGGACGAATGAGAATGACCCGTACGAATATGCTTGAGGTTCTTAACTCCGACTATATCCGTACTGCAAGAGCAAAGGGTCTTAAGGAGAAGGTTGTAATTTATAAGCACGCATTCAGAAACACAATGATCCCTCTCGTTACCTCTCTGGCAGGACTTCTGCCCGGTCTGTTCTCGGGTGCGATCATCACAGAGCAGGTATTCGGTCTGCCCGGTATCGGTAACGTGGCGTTTGATGCGATGCTTGTTGCAGATATTCCCTTCATAATGGGATACAATATGTTCCTCGCGCTGCTCAGCGTTATCGGTGTTCTTTTAGCCGATCTTATGTACGCTGTGGTTGACCCGAGAGTTAAGCTTGGTTAAAGGAGGTACGGTATGGAAAACGAAAAGATAAATGTTTCCGAGATGCAGTCTGATGAAAACGTGACTGCTCCGGAAGAGACCGTAACTCATGAGCAGACTCTAAAGCTGATGTCACCTATGCAGATGATCATCAGAAGATTCTTCCGTTCCAAGCTCAGTATTATCGGTCTTGTAATGGTCGTCTCTCTCTTCCTCTTCTGCTGGGTAGGTCCACTGATCTACCGTGTGTCTCCCACAGAGATAGATAAGAGTGGTAAGGTTGAGTATACCGCAAAAGAGGTTACCTACACCGACGAGGACGGTGTCACTCACACCTATATTGAGTATATAAAAACAGAGCTTACAGATAACATGCTTTCAAAGCCAAGTGCCAAGCATCCTCTCGGTACCGATAAGACCGGTAAGGACGTTCTGGCAAGGCTTATGAACGGTGGAAAAATTTCGCTCGGTATCAGCTTCCTTGCAGTATTTATCGTAACCTTCCTCGGTATTATCTTCGGTGGAATTGCCGGATACTTCGGCGGTGCCGTTGATAATATCATAATGAGAATATGTGATATTCTCATGTGTCTGCCCGGATTCCCCATTCTGCTTATCGTCGGTACTATTATAGACGGTCTGCGTGAGGGTGGAATGGCAATGTTTGATTATCAGTACAAGATTTATTGGCTGATGGGCTTCCTTACCCTTATTTCCTGGTCAGGTACTGCACGTCTCGTGCGTGGTCAGATTCTCTCACTCAGAGAGCAGGAGTATATGGTTGCAGCAGAAGCGATGGGTTATTCTACCTCGAGAAAGATTTTCAAGCATCTTGTTCCCAACGTAATGCCTCAGCTTATCGTTTCTATGACACTCAGCCTTGGTAGTATGATTCTTTATGAAGCATCTCTTTCCTACCTGGGTCTCGGTGCACCCGAGCAGTACGCAGCCTGGGGTACAATGATCAACGCGGCAAAGGATCCTGATATCCTTGCAAACTATTTCAACGTATGGGGTCCTCCCGGTATCTGCATTATTATTGCAGTGCTTGGATTTAACTTCATAGGCGACGGTCTCCGTGACGCCCTTGACCCCAAGATGAGAAGATAAGGAGGTAATTATGAGCATTTTTAAGAAGAAAACAGAAAATAACCAAAGCTCTGACAAGCATTACCTCACCGGCAAGGAGATCAAAGAGATTGCTAAGGCTAATGCTAAGGTAATGAAGGATCTTGAAAAGAAAAAGTACAGAAAATGTGACGAGAGCGAATTCATCACTTCTATGGACGATGACGCCAACATCCTTGAGATTGAGGATCTTCACACCTACTTCTTTACCGATCAGGGTATCGTTAAGGCAGTAAACGGTGTTTCCTTCAATATCCCGAAGGGTTCTACCGTTGGTATCGTTGGCGAGTCGGGCTGTGGTAAGAGTGTAACGAGCATGTCTATTATGCGACTTCTCCAGGGCCCTACAGGTCAGATTTATTCAGGCTCCATACGCTTTAAGTCTGTTGATTACAAGCGTGATGAGCACGGCAACCCCATTCCTATCTACAAGAGAAAGCCTAACGGAAAGATTCTTTTCGAGGATGCTGTAGATAAGAAGGGCAATGTAATTCTTAATAAAGACGGCACTCCCAAAAGAGTTCCCGTTCAGGCAACCGATGAAAAGGGTATGCTGCTCTTTGCCACCGAGGAAAAGGTGTATGATATTGCAGAGATGCCTATGAGTGAGATTCACAGACTTCGCGGACGTCAGATTTCTATGATATTCCAGGAGCCTATGACATCACTTAACCCGGTATTCACCATCGGTAATCAGCTTGATGAGGTTGTATTCATTCACACTCCCGGCGCAACCAAGGAGATGGCTAAAAAGCGTTCGCTTGAAATGCTTGAGCTTGTTGGTATCGCTGCTCCCGAGCGTGTTTACAACTCCTATCCCCACGAGCTTTCGGGTGGTATGAGACAGAGAGTTATGATTTCCATGGCTCTTGCATGCGACCCCAGACTTATTATTGCAGACGAGCCCACAACGGCTCTCGACGTTACTATTCAGGCGCAGATTCTTGACCTTCTGCGCGATCTTAAAGAACGTATCGACGGCTCTATCATGCTTATTACTCACGACCTGGGTATTATTGCGGAAATGGCAGACTACGTTGTAGTAATGTATGCCGGCAGAATTATTGAGAGAGGTACCGTTTCGGAAATCTTCCATAATCCCATGCATCCCTACACTATCGGTCTCCAGAAATCCAAGCCTACTATGGACTCGGACAGCGACACACTCTTTAACATCCCCGGTAACGTACCTAACCCTGTAAATATGCCCAGCCACTGCTTCTTCAAGGAGAGATGCTCCAAGTGTACGGCTAAGTGCTCGGGCGATTATCCCGGAATGATACAGGTAAGTCCTACTCACTACGTAGCATGTCACCTGTATGGAGAGGAGGAAGCAAATGGCTGATAAAAAGAAAAAAATCGCAGAGCAGCAGTCGATTGATCCTACCGTTCTTGCCTATCTTGAAGAGGATGCAAAGAACAAGGCTGACTTTGCTGCACAGCGCGAGCAGGACTTCAAGGAGCCCTATGATCCCGATTGTATTCTTGAGGTCAGACATATGCGCAAGACCTTCCCTATCCAGAAATCACTTCTCGGTAAGGTTGAAAAGGAGCTCGTCGCAGTTGATGACGTTTCCTTTAAGCTGAAGGCAGGCGAGACACTCGGTATCGTTGGCGAGTCGGGCTGTGGCAAGACTACTCTCGGCAGAGCTATACTGAAGCTTCATCAGCCTACGGGAGGTCGAATCATCTTCGACGGCGAGGATATTACCGACTTCAACGTAAAGCAGATGCGCAAAAACCGTACCAAGATGCAGATCATCTTCCAGGACCCCTACTCTTCTCTTCCCCCAAGAAGTACGGTTGGAGATATTCTTTCCGAACCTGTTACGGTTCACAACATCGTGCCCAAGGATGAGGTTAAGGATTACGTTCTTAAGCTTATGGATAAGTGTGGTCTCAGGGATTACTATTTCGAACGTTATCCACACGAGTTTTCGGGTGGTCAGAGACAGAGAATCTGTATTGCAAGAGCGCTTTCTGTTAATCCAAAGCTTGTAATTTGTGACGAGCCTGTTTCGGCGCTTGACGTATCTATTCAGGCGCAGATCATAAATCTGCTTAAGGATCTGCAAAAATCTATGAACCTTACCTACATATTCATTTCTCACGATCTCTCCGTCGTTAAGTTTATTTCTGACAAGATCGGTGTTATGTATCTCGGTTCTATGGTTGAATTTGGTAATAAGGAAGACATTTTTGCAAACCCGATTCACCCTTATACAAAGGCACTGTTCTCTGCAATTCCCAACCCTAACCCCGACGTTAAGATGAACAGAATCGTGCTTGGAGGAGATATTCCCTCCCCTGCAAATCCTCCCTCGGGATGTCGTTTCCACACCAGATGTCCTCATGCGACAGAAAAGTGTAAGTATGTGACACCCACCTACCGTGAATATGAAGAGGGACACTTTGCAGCATGTCATCTTCTTGACAAAGAGGACGAAAAATAAAAATTTTGGAGCAAAAAAATGAGCGATAAGAAGAAAAAGAAAAAGGTCGTCTACTACGACGACGGAAGGACAATTGCCGATATGTCAAATCTGTACGGCACAAAAACGGCAGATGATGGCGCCGGCAAAAAGCAGTCTGACGGTGGAGAGCCCAGCTATAAGGGTGATCCCGGTCTGTTTGCCCCCTACCGTCCCGGCAATACGCCGAAGGATTGGGCAAGAACATACTGGAACACGGTAAAAACTATGTTCCTCCCTATGCTCGCAACCCTCGGCATTATCGGCGGTGCGTTTCTGATTCTTTACATTCTCCTTGAGCTTGCTTCGTAATTAATAATGTAAAATGGCAGAGATTTTCATCTCTGCCATTTTTTTTACTTGAACCAGCTTGGTATCGGATTGTTTAAATTGTCATACCAAGATAAAACATCATTTGCCTGATTAATCATAACCTTGATTTCATCATCTCCGAAAGGAATTGCCCACGGCAGAGATGATAAAGTATTACTACAAATATACAAGGTCAGTAATTTCCAGAATTCTATCGGAACATCGTTGTCAAAATATCCATTAACCATTCCTTTTGCAAACAATGGCATCGCCTGTGCACACCATACGATACGGTTAAACTCTTCCCACGGATCTCCGAAATCATTTCTGTTAAAGTCTATGATATAAAGCTTACGATCGCTTCCGATCATCATGTTTCCCACGTGATAATCGCCGTGTTGATACACGCGTGGTCTGCCGTTAAGCAAATGCCTGTGGCTATTTACGTAATCAATAAAAAGCTGACCGTTGCTGTATTTTAAAGGGCATTTTTCATACATCTCGATTTTTCTATCAATCTTTCTATTGAAGAAAACATCCCAGCTCTCCATTCCGTCAGGTGCAGGAATTGTATGGATTTGCTTAAGAATTCGGCCTGCTTCCAGGCCATAGAAATACTGATCGGACTCAGATAGATTATTTGCCTCGGACTCTGCATCCACGCCGTCTATCCATCCTTGAAGTGAATAAACACCCTCCTCTGTTATGCCGAATTCAATCGGTTCGCACATCGGTATACCAAGTTCAGCAACCTTAGTCATAAGCTCAAATTCGTTCTTCTTTTTCTCATATTGCTCAACCGAAGAAATACGAAGCAAAAACTTACGACCGTCTTTGAGAATAACACTATATTTTTTATCACCGGACCATCCCTTATCTATTGGTTGCCTATAAATAATACTATCAAATAAACTCATTTTCGTTGTACCTTTATAACGTAGCCAAAAACTGTTCAGCATTCTCTCGTGTCTTGAAAACTATGATTTCCTTTTCTCTTCTGTATTTTTCTAATAAACCATAGATTTCTGGCAGTTTTTTAACTTTAAACTCCTCGATCTCCCGACGAAAATTTGGATTAAGCTCATTCTCGGTCCAAGGCATATCATATCGACCTTTTCCGAGCCTTTCGGTAGCGCCTTGTAAGCATACATCTGTTGGCAGATCAAATAAAAACACGGTATCACATTCCCGAAGTCGCATCTCGATAGTTCTGCTGTAATTGCCGTCAATTATCCAACTATCTTCGGCAAAAATCTCCTGAATTCGTGCATCAAACTCTTCCCTCGATATATGCGTTTTGTCGGGCTTATGCCAGATGGTATCGAGATGATATAATGGCAAGCCTGTGGCTTCATGCAGTTTTTTAGCAAACGTCGTTTTCCCCGATCCGGGACAGCCGATTATAATAACTTTTTTCATCCTTATTACTTTCTCTCAGCCTTTCCTCTACCAGAAGGAAATACAAGCGTTACGCCGTCTGCCCTGCAATAAACATGCGTTTTCACGTTTTGATCAAATCTTGCAAAGGGATAATCGCTATGGGTAATCTCAACCTCATACACGTCCCGATGATGATAATCACCAAAGCTTTCGGTCTTTTTAAAAAACTTTCTCCTTGATAACTCGAGGAATTTAGTATGATCTCCAGTATATTCTATTTTCAACTCCTTAGACGCACCATCAAAAAGCGAATCTCCGAGAGCAATATCTGGATTCAGAATAACCATTTTCTTAAGACTGGAGCAACCGGAAAATGCCCTATCACCCATTCCACTGACTTCTTTGGGGATAACGATTTCTTCAAGGCTTTTACAGTCCGAGAAACAGTATGTAGGAATATACGTCTTGCATGAGTTAAAGTTAACCACCTTAAGCGACTCACAGTCCTGGAAGGTGTGAAAAGCCATATTAATTTCTTCCGACTCAATATCTACTGTTTCAAGCATTTTACAACGATAAATTGCACGTCCCGAAAGAAAAGTTACGTTTTTTGTGATTACAAGCTCTCTTAAAGTCGGAGCGTCAGTGAAAGCATATGAGGAAATTTGCCTGACCTCCTCCGGAACTACAACGCGCTTGGCTTCTCCAGTGTATTTAATCAATGTTACCCCTTCGATATTCCACACACTCATTTTATTAATCCTCTCTTGATTCATATAGCATTTTTTTACAGTTCATTGCACGTCTTTTTACATACGGATGAGAATCCATCGAAAGCTTCTGTAAATGTGCCGGCGGATTTTCCATGACCCACCCGCCGATGACTCTGCCATCTTTTTCTCCTTCTTCCCGGAACCGGTAGATCGTCCTAAGTGCGATATTACCGTCCCGGATACCGTCGACCTCCGATATCTCCAGCAGCTTTCTGCTCCTGTCCCTTAGTCGCCCGAGA
>JAFTON010000124.1 GCA_017463765.1 Clostridia bacterium
AAAGGTATAAGAAAGTCCAGTCTGCTCAATCTCGGTAACGCCAAGAACACGATCATTATGGAAGAATTCGAACTTGCTCGTATCATAACCGATAACCTCAAGAGTAAGGGTATAATAAACAGATCCGTCCTCCTCGTAGAGATCAGCACCGAGAGCAGTAACCTTATCAGCCGAAGTACCAAGTGCAGGCATAGAGTATTTGGTGCTCAAAACGTAGTTAAGATCTCCATGCTTGATAGACTTTGCGTCAACGGTAAGAATAACGTTACCGTCAGTGCTTGACTTGTTATTAGTACCGTCCCACATTGTGCCGTTTACCTTAAGATGAGGCCAAATTGAAGAATACTTTGTTGCATCAATCTTGAAGGTATATACACCGGAATTGTTTTCAATCTTTACTATTTCATAAACGGTATCACCGTCGAATATCTGAATATCATCGGTGTCATAGCCTGCCATATGATAAGTAATTGCATAGTAGACAGTGCCGTCCTCTTCGATGATGTCAACTTCCTGCAGCTTCATATAATTCTCACATACGAGAAGTGTGGGCATTGAATAGTGAGCAAAGATAACATAGCTCTTTCCGTTTGCAGTTACTGCCTGAAGATCATACTCAAGGCTACCGTCGCGAACATCACCATTAGCATTTGCACCATTTACATAGTTCTTTCCTGCAAAGCTGAGGTGAGGATTGATCTGAGTAGCTAATCCAAGATCGGTTACATCAATCTTAACGGTTGTCACACCGTTGACGGTTTCAAAGTAAGCAATATCATAGGATGTGGAAGAATTATGCCAGAACTTAAGCTCCTCCTCTGAGTAACCGTTGTTAACGAAAGTGAGTACATAATAAACCTTATCGCCCTCAAGGGAGATGGAAGCGTTGGTTACATCAGCACTTCTAACGTATACGTCAGAGGTTGCATTGATTGTCATAGATGCAACATTAAGACCACCTGCCGCAGTAATATCACACTTAAAGGTGTGTACACCTGCATCGAGAGAAACATTCTCAATGATAAGGTTCTGAAGATTCCACCACTGATACTGACCTTCAGAGGAAAGTGCAATACCACTGATATCTACAGGTATGCCGTCAATAGTTACGGTCATGTGTGCCGCCATATCGGTAATACCGTCATTGGAATTTGTAGAAGAATTCCAATTGCTGCCTGCAATATTCCAGATAAAGTCAACAACACCTGCTTCGTCCATTACGAATTCATAGTAAACGTATGTGCCTATCTTATCAAGTCCACCAATGCCACCACTTGCAGGAGAGCCCTCTTTAATGTTAATCTCATGATTACCGTTGGTTTCAACTCCCCAAGCACCGAAATCGTCATAGACAATGTTAAGAGAATCAGACTTATCCGAAGCAAAGTCGTTGTTTATTGTTGCACCGTAATGACTGAATTTTGTTTCACCACAGTTTCCGGTACAAACGAAGTAGTAATTACCATCATCTCCCTTAACTGCTTCCTCGGAGAAGATATGTCCAAGAGCGTCAACTACTGTCTGCGCTACGAGAACCTCGTTACATACAGAGCAATGCTTACCTTCGGTAAGACCGCTATTTGTACATGTTGCAGGTATTGCCTCGTCAATAACCTCGGTATGACCCTTTTCTGCAATTATCTCATTTTTGCTATGTCCACAGTCACAGTTAAGCTGCTTGCTACCTGTTGTAGTACAAGTTGCATCAGAAAGAATTGTTTCGTTATAAGAGTGAACTATCTTTTCATCGATAAGGTCACAGCCATAACACTTATTCCAGTGATGAGTGTCGTCATACTGAGGAACATTGTATACGTGAGTTGTATGACCGAGCGCCTGCTCTATCACATAATTACATACTGTACAAATCTTTGAGTCGTTTTCGGTAGCAGCATCAATATTGGGAGTATGAGCTTCCTCTGCCCCCTTGATACCACAGCCGTTTGCACATACGTGCCAGTGACCGTTTTCATCGAACGTCCAATCTGCTCCATAATTATGGCCGAGCTTAGAATCTACGTCTGCCACAACATCGGTTGCATCACATCTGTCGCACTTTGCAGTCTTAGTGCCGTCTGCTTCACAGGTTGCATCTCCATTAGAGATATAATTAGTGAATGAGTGACCGAGAGCACTTCCGATATCTGCAACTGTATCGGTTGCATCACATCTATCGCACTTTGCAGTCTTAGTACCGTCTGCTTCACAGGTCGCATCTCCATTAGAGATATAATTAGTGAATGAGTGACCGAGAGCATCGATAGATACGGGTGCATCAATCTCATTCGTACCCTCTGAATCCGAGTAAAGCTTACCGCAAGAGCACTTGTAATATGCCTCAGTACCCACACTCAAGCAGGTGGGCTCTACCTTAGCAACCAACTTAGGGTTATGCTTATGATTTTCAATAGAGCCGTAATAACCGAGCTCTACTATAATTCTAACAGGATAGTGGTCGGAAAGCATATTGCCATCTCCCCATCTGTCAGTAATAACGTCGTAAGACTTAACTACTACGTTACTGCCCTTGGATACAAAGCAGAAGTCGATAATATGATCGGGCTGTTCGCCGTCAACATATGTGCCCCATCCCTGATAGGTGATGTGATTACGGGAAGAACTGGACTCAGCAACCACGCGTCCATCCTGAAGCTCATCAGCAACGGGACCGTAACCACCCTCGCCGGGAACAACGTTAAAGTCACCACAAAGGAATACGAAGGGATCGCACTCGTTTACAGATCTTTCCATAATCAGCTCGTATGCCTTGACGTTAGCCTCGGCATTAAGAGGACCATGAGTATTGATAGACTTAACAAGCTCGCCTGTTTCAGAATGTCTGAGAAGGAGAACAGCAGCTATACGATAATAGCTTTCGCCCCAACCATAGGACTGAGTTTCGGGAGTTTCGGAGAGCCAATACTGCTCTGCCGATACGAAATCAAACTTAGTATGATCGTAAATAAATGCAAGACCCTCGGGATCGCTGGCAGCTTCTCTCGGGAAGTAAAGCACGGTATAATCAGATGAAATGTTTGTGCTGATATAGAAATACTGAGACTCTCTAACCTCCTGAAGACCGATAATATCAGCACCACAGTTGTTCAAGAAGCTTACAACAGCAGCCTTACGATTATCCCAATTGTTTATGGGATTGCTCTCAGATGCGAGAGTACGAATATTAAAGGACATCAAATTAAGAGAAAGTACCTCTTTAACAAATCCGGAGTTGTCTGAATCTCCACTGTGACCCTCACACTTATCTGCGCAGGCGTCATCGCTGCAATCTGCTACAAGACACTTGCCACAGGTCATGCACTTGTTCTCACAAATATGAGAAAGCGTTGTGGTCTTTGTGGTGATAGTAACAACCGGCATATCCCACTTGGTAAGAAGAGTATAAACGTTACCGTAGAGCTCAACAGACTTCTCTTCAACGGTCAGAAGAACGTCACCCTTATTTCCGTCCCAGTTAGAGCCATCTATTCTGAGATGAGGATAAATGTTAGCGGAAACCTTTATTTTGAAGCTAACCGAGCTGCCGTTTACATCGCACTTTTCAATGTTATAAACGGTTTCACCGTCAAAGAATTCAAATTTGGCAGGATCATATCCTACAACAGTATAGTTAAGAATGTAATAAACAGTGTTGTTTTCAAGAATGATATCTGCAGAATTAAGCACGCAACCGGACTCAAAAACATCAACTGCAGGCATAGAATAATTGGTAAACAGCTTATAAAGCTTACCGCTATATTCCACAAACTTTTCTTCGAAAGCAAGGCTATCACCACGAACATCACCGTTAATATTAGCATTGTTTACATAGTTCTTACCTGCGAAGCTAAGGTGAGGATTAAGTCTCTGACCATTGGTATAATCGCTGATATCAACAAGAATTATTGTTTCACCATTAGCACCAAGCGAGGTTGTGAAAGGAATTCCTTCACCGGAGCTGCTGCTCCAGAAGTTAACATCTTCTGTTGTATAGCCGTTAAGAAGAACGGAAAGAGAATAGTAAAGCTTACCATCGCTCTCAACGATATCAGCCTTTGTGGCCTCGGCTCTTCTTGCATCAACGTTCTTATCGGAATGAACGGTAAGAGAACCAATGTTAAGACCACCAGCAGCAGTTATATCACATCTGAGTACGTGTGTACCTGCTTCAAGAGCAACGCCCTTGATTATGATGTTCTGCATATTCCACCAGGTCTGATCACCCGTACCGGCAGGAAGCTCAATACCACTGATATTAACGGGCTTGCCGTCAATAGTAACGGTCATATGAGCAGCCATATCTTTGATACCGGCATTTGTTTTACCATTCCAATTGGAGCCTGCGATATTCCAAACGATATCTACAGTACCGTCCTTATCAATAGTAAACTCGTAGTAAACATACTTACCGGCACTGTCAAGTCCACCAATTGCACCTGCAGGCGCACCGGTCTCTGACTTATATTCACCGTTGGTAGTTACACCCCATGCACCGTACTTGCCGTAGATCAAATTAACAAGTTTTTCCTTTGCAGATGCAAAGCTGTTATCAAGAACAGCAGTATAGCTATCTGCTACGGGAGCAGAAATATCCTTGGACTCTCCACATTCATCACATACCTGATAGAATCCATCCTCGTCCTCAAGCACCGTAGTAAAGCTGTGACCGGAAGGCTCAACCACCTGTTGTTCAATGGTAGTAACGCCACATACGGTACACTTCTTACCCTCGGTAAGACCGGACTCAGTACAGGTTGCAGCCTTGGCAGGAAGAATCTCCTCTTTATGACCGAGAGCATCAACTATCTGCTGTGCAAAAGTAGTAACACCACATACGGTACACTTCTTACCCTCGGTAAGACCGGACTCGGTACAGGTTGCAGCCTTAGCAGGAACAATCTCCTCTTTATGACCGAGAGCTTCTACGCTTATATTTTCTCTGCTAATTTCATATCCACAGTTAGTGCACTTCACTACAACGTCATAAGAGCCGTTTTCCGTACAGGTCGCAGGCTTCTCGTTTTCTTTAACAGAAGCCGAGGGAATGTGATCAACGCAAAGGGGTGTTGAACAGTTGTCGCACTTGAAATCATTGTTTTCGTCAACGTGGCCCTTTACTGCTGAAACGGTTTGGGGTACGAGAACAACATTACATACGCTACAATGCTTACCCTCGGTAAGACCCGTAGAAGTACATGTAGACTCTACTGCAGGATCAATAACCTCGGTATGACCAAGGGCGTCAACAACAGACTGCTTAACGATTACAAAACCGCAAACACTACAATGCTTACCCTCGGTAAGACCGGTATTAGTACAATCGGGTGCTACCGCTGCATCAACAACCTCGGTATGACCGTTAGCTGTGCCGTATACAAAGGTTTCGCTGTTGCTTACAGCGCCACAAGCACAGGACTTATAATAAATCGCTGCATTTGTACAATCCGCTTCGGATTTGATTGTATCATTAGATACATTTTCAACAGTATAAGAATGATCGGTTTTTGCTATGGACTGAGGCTCGGATATTTCAACGTTGCCCTCTTCATCGGAGAAAAGCTTACCACAAGAGCAAACGTAGTATGCCTCCGTACCTTCCGTAGTACATGTAGGATCTACTGCATCAATCTTTGTGAGTGAATGAACATGATCGGGATTGGAGGATGTACCGAAGTATATCTCCATAGAACCTACGTTAAGACCTGCTTCCTTTGTGCTTATCAAGCAATGGAATGTGTGAGTACCTGCCTCAAGCTCAACATCCTTAAGTACGATCTGCTGAAGATTCCACCATACAGCAGAGTCCTCGCCTGCAGGAAGTGCAATACCACTTACAACCACCATCTTGTCGTCAAGGGTTATAGACATATGAGCTGCCATATCTGCAAGACCGTCATTGGTCTGTGTAGTACCGTTCCACTTGCTGCCTGCAACATTCCAAATTATATCTACCTTACCACTCTCAGTCAGGGTGAATGTATAGGTAACGTACGAGCCAATTTGGTCAACGTTTCCAATACCACCGATATATTCGGAGCTTTTATCCTTACCGTTGGTTTCAAGACCTTCGCTTCCCCAAACGTAATCCTTGAGTAAAGCTTTATCGGAAGTGAAGCTGTTATCCTTTTCGGCATAATAACGGGTAGCCGAAGCAATAACAAGGACAGGCATAGAATACTGAGATTCGAGTGTGTATAGCTTACCGTTATTTTCAATGGTCTTCTCGGAAACTGCTATCTTAACGTCACCCTTATTTCCATCCCAGTTAACACCGTCTATTCTGAGGTGAGGATAGAATGTTATGTTATTGTAATCGGTAACATTCATCTTAAATGTAACAGTATCACCGTCTATGATAGATTCCTCTACGGCAAATACAGTTTCGCCGTCAAAGAATTCAAATGTAGCAGGATCACAGCCGGCAACTGTATAAGTGAAGATGTAATAAACATTATTACCCTCTGCAACTATATCAGCCGCAGTGATCTCAGCAACCCGAGAATAATCGCTGACTACAAGAGTAGGCATATAGTACTCCGTAGTAATAGTATACTTCTTACTATTATGTGTCACAGACTGACCATCTGTAAACCGAAGACCGTTATCACGAATGTCACCGTTTGCATTTGCACCGTTTTCGTAATTCATATCCTCAAGCCTAAGGTGAGGATAGATTACAGTACCAACCTTGAGGTCGGTAACATCGATCTTCATAGTGAACGTTTCATAACCGAATTCTATTATAGTATCATATACAACGTCTTCATCAAAGAATTCAATATCCTCTGCCGTATAACCAACGCTTTCACCGGAGAATACGTAATATACTCGACCATCAATGATCTCAACGCCTGCATTAAGGACTGCGAAGCTCTTATAGGCCTTGATCTCATACTCTGCAGTATAGGATACTGAAGGATCAGAGATAAGTGTTACCTTAACAGAGTACTTGCCGAAGCCAAAGACGCTGTCGCCCTGATTGCCACCGATAACTTCAACGGTATAGAGGCTCTTATCAATAGTAATCTTAGAGCCTGAGCTAATAGTTGCAATAACGGGAACATCAATTTCATCAAACCTTTGAGCATATTCAGGCTTGAAGGTAGGAGCGATCTCAATATCCTCAATTACATAATCGTCGGGAATCTCGCTACCCAAGGAATCAAAGTTAACATAGTCAATGTTAAGAGTAGAGGGAGACTTGCCCCACGTGTTGGTTGCACCTACGGTGCTCTTCTTAAAGGTAAGCTTAACCTCATTAATACCGGGATCAAGCTGTACACCCTCGATTGTAAATTCATAGTAAATTCCGAAGAGAGGTGCGTACTTCTCGGCAGGACCACATCCCTTGAGAACAACAGAAGCAGGGATCTGAACCTCTCTGCCATTGATAGTAAGGTCAAGGATCGTGTTGATCTGAAGAGGCTTCATCATGTAACCACCGTCAACCGATACACAATAGCTGTTGCCACAGCGCATCGTAATGTTACCGACAGTAGCAGCTGAAGAATAAAGGTTGAAGGTGATATAAGCATCTTCGCCCGTATGAACCGAATTATCAAACCCACCACCAAAGTCAACATTGTTACCAAGTGGAGTAATTACACCGTCAATAACGGCGTACTCAGGCTCGGAATTTGCAACACCACCGACGATAGTGCCGTGTTCGCCCTGAATTGTCTGACGAACAACTATATCGGTTGTCGCGGTCTTTGTAGTATCCTCGTTATAAGAAACGGTAAGGCTGTACTTCTTACCAAACTCAACGATGTCAGAGGATGCATTGATAGTATACTCATCGGCAGAGAGGGGTCTTCTGTTGCCGTTTTCGTATATTGCATTAACCTCCATGGAGGCAGAGGAAGCTGTGCTTCCAACATTAACAATTGCATTATCAACAATTACAATAGACTGAACTGCTCCGTTGTTAAGAGTTTCAAAAACTCCAATTGCAAGGTCAACAGTCTTGGTTGTTTCACCATCGGTGAAGCTAATAGTAGCAGCCTTATCACCAACATTTAAGATTTTGGTAGTGTCAACAACATACTGATCGCCCGACAAAATCTTGCTGGAATTATCATTGTATATTGCTACAACCTTCATACCGGCAGGATCGAATGTAGAGCCTGCCTGATAATTGATTGTATAGGGATTAACGGAAATTTCAATTGTCTCAAGAACCACGGGCTCAAGAGTAACACTTACAGTAGCACTGACACCCTTGTAAGTTATTTTAACATCACCACCCCTGACATAGAAGTCTGCTGGGGTGCTGACAGTAAACTGTCCTTCTTCTACAGCCTCGCTATACTGCTCCTCGCCCTTGACGTAGTTAGCAGTAACGATAAAGTGCTCTGCCTTTGCATTAGCAAGATCGTTTGCAAAATAACGAACACCTTCTTTGAGAGAAACTGTAATTGATTCAAGCTTAGGCTTAATTGATGCCTGCTGATTTGCTTGATTTTGTTCCTCTATCTGAGCAAGATAATCTTTATATTCGTTATATGACTGTAACGGAATGAAAATCAGAAAAGCAACCGTAACTAATATGCCAATAAGCAAAACTACGGCTTCCACAACTCTGTTAATCATATTATCTTTTCCTCCTAAATTATTGTTGTTTGTCAATAGTAAAGATTATATCGAATTATCAAAAGAATCCGAAATTTCTACGGAAGATAAAATACAACCAATAAGCACAACCTACACCCACAAGGATGTTAAGGTCAACGAGTACAACCTTCCACCATACCCAAGGCTCTACTACTGAACCAACAACTATCTGCTCAACGTCGTCACTTTCGTTGTACTCAGCATTTCTTGCAAGGGGATTAAGGAACATATAAAGAACGTGATGGCACACTTCCTTAACCTGATTCTGAATACGATTGCTATCGTCAAATCCTGTGTCAAGGGACTGGTTACGCTGACCAAGGTTAATGTCACCACCTGCACGAACCGCATCCTCAATAGACATATAGCTTGTAGACCAGCTATCTACGTAGTCTGTTACTACGGTACCGTTGAAGCCAAGCTCGTTACGAATTACACCCTGAATAAGCGCTTCGCTACCACCGGTCCAAACGTTGCCGATACGGTTGTAAGAGGACATGATACCTACACAGCCACCGTCCTGAATAGCCTTCTTGAAGGGCTTGAGATAGATTTCACGAAGTGCCTGCTCATTACACCAAGTGTACATAGAGTCACGCTCATGCTCTGTCTCATAAAGAACAAGATGCTTAAGGTAACAGTACTTACCTGTATTGGAAAGACCTCTTACCTGTTCTGCGAGCATAGCACCTGCAAGGAAGCCGTCCTCGGAGAAGTACTCATAGTTACGACCACCCCATGCGCTTCTGTGAAGGTTAGCACCGAAGCCGTACGTACCGTCCATCGCAATACCCTGAGCACCCATTTCCTTACCGTAGTTAATACCGAAGCTATATGCAAGGGACTGACTCCAGGTCTGTCCGAGTACGGTTACACAAGGGAAGCCTGTACCACGGCTCTCACCTGCATTGAAGGAACGAACCTGTGCAGGACCGTCATGGTCTGTAAGCTTAGGCTTACCAACAGAATTGATTGCCGCATTACCAAAGTTACCTGCACGTACGAGTTCAACTGCCTCTTCAAGGGTAATCTGATTAAGGACTGCTTCCCAAAGAGGATGATTATAGTCAGAACCGAGAGCAAGACCAAGACTGGTTATTTTATTATTCATATAAACCTTAGACTTGCCGTCAGAGCCAAGAGAGTCCGCATAATTCACACCGTCATACTCAAGAACTCCTGCCGCACTATTCCATACAGGCGCCTTGTTGTTCACAGGGCTACCAAAGATATCGGTAGTTGCATTATCCCATGCACTTGCCGCACCCTGAGAGTACTGATTGTGCTCCTTAACATTAGCAGCCATATCTCTATCCTGAACATCTTCAACATCGTAAGGATCGGGGAAAGAAGCACGGCTGATAAAGCCGATATCCTGTCCACTGTCACTACCATCAAGGCTTACACCGTCGATAGCATCCTCACCGGTAAACTTGTTAGTAACAGGGTTGCCGGTTACACTGTCTGTAAGGAAATTAATAGTATTGGAAACGTTATATGTGATCACACCGGGAACGTCACTTGCACCGTTTGCAAAATCAACGTTCTTTATATTATGAGAGTCGGTCATAAGCTTAAGCTCATACTTACCTGAATCAAGCTCGTATCCCTTGTTACCGTTGTTGTTAAGATCGTATGCGTCGTAAGAAACAAGATCTTCAACGCTCACTTTGATAGTGAGGATCTGCTTTTCACCGGGATTGATGGTTGCGGTTTTGCCAAATCCAACAAGTGAGACGTGGGATTTTTCAATCTCACCTGGCTTATACTCTGCTGTCAGATAAACCTCGACAACGTCCATACCGGGAACAGTACCTACGTTGGTAACAGCAACAAAAATAGCAATATCGCTATCTCTGTTAATCTCAGAACCATCGGGAATAGTCATACCCTCAACAGTCCATTCGAATTCGGTATAAGAAAGTCCATAGCCAAAAGGATACTGTACAACAGCATCATATCCTGTAACGGTCTTGAGTTGACCGTTGTTATCATAGATTTCTCTGGAGTAGTCGTCCCAGATGCCTTCAACGTTCGCAGTCTCATACCACTTATAACCGAGATAGATACCTTCTATGTAATCTATAAAAGCAGGTGCTTGACGCTTTATTGTATTACCTGAAGGTACACCCGCATTACTGCTTGCACCTGTGGGGTACACATCGCTTGCATTAAGATAGTGGCCAATACCGTCAGCTGCAGTACGCTTATAATTAACGTTGGTAGACATATCATAAGCATAAGTATCTGTGAATCTGCCGGAAGGAGAAACCTCACCGTATAAAATAGAAGGAATCGCTTCGGCAGCACGGGTACCTGTTGCGCCAACAACAAGACATGCATCAATACCGGGGATAGTATCAACGAAATCAAGCTCCATGGTATTTGTAGAGTTAACGATAACGATTACGTTTTCGTAAGTTTCTCCAACATACTTAAGAAGCTCCTCTTCCTCGGTAGAAATCTCGAGATAATGTCTGTTTGTGTCTGTACTTGCTTTGTTCTTATACTGTACGCGGGGAGGATCCTCGGTCTCACCTGCATGACGTCCAATTACAACAAAGGCTGTATCGGAAAAGCTCTTTGCTTCATTAAGAATATCATTGGAATAATAGCTTGTATCGGTAATGCTCGGCTCAGTCAATCTGTAGAACTGAGAATAACCGGTGTTAATTGTTCCACCGTTGTCGCCAACAGCACCGGCAAATCTCTCATACATTGATGTAAGACTCTTGTTATAGCTTACCTGATAAAGATCAAGTGCCTTCAGAAAATCAATATTTTCATCTGCATTATTGTTCTCGGGTAGAACCTGACCGGAGCCTGAGCCACCGTATACCCAGTCAATAGATGCGTGACCGAAAACATTTACACTTCCGGCAGCACTGATATCAAGAGGAAGAACACCGTTGTTTTTAACCAATACGCTTCCCTCTTGAATAATCTGTTTAGAAAGCTCCTGACCACCCTGTCTTGACAGGTTAAGCTGATCATCGCTTTGAGCGAAGGGGTGGAAATTCAACACCTCTTCAAAATATGCCTGAAGGCCTGTAATGTTTGATTCCATCTGAGGCTCAAGCACAATTGCGTTACCAATAATTAATGCTGTTATGAGCACAAAAATGATAACAATTTGTACAATACTTCCTACTCTCATAAAATCCTCCAATGTTTTTATTTGTAACGACGTTTGCTTTCAAATACCCATAAAGCAAAACAATCCATTAACAACAAAATTTAATAATGATACAGTAAATTTTATTCAAATTCAAGCCACAGTTTTTCAAATAATATTTTAGCATATTTAACAAAGAAATGTAAATTGTTAAATAAACCAAACTTTATTGTCATTTTTTGTGCATAGCGAACAATTTTTAAATTAAATGTAAAAAAATATTTAATAAATATATAAATAATACAATGATTCAACCATCTTAAAGTTTACTTCTATACAACGAATGATTTTTAAATAACAAGGTAACATACTGAGATTTCGTAGTGTTTTTTAAAAAAATAATGAAACTTGAGGGTGTGAATGGATAAAGAAAAATATTTGTTTGCTCGGTTAAAACCGGGGCATCAGACTGTAGTGTATCTTTTTGTTCTGTGAAAGAAAAGGAAGTGTACTCTATAACAGAGACGAAAGAATTTTTTAAAGTGGCAGATATATTAGTGTAAATAACATTTGTAACAAAAATGGCAGAAAATACAAACTATAGTTTGCATTTCGGGGCTTTATTTTAGTTTGAAATTAAAAAACTCGGAGCCACGGTCAAAGATTATTGTTTTGACGAGCTTCGACGGGCATTGTGAAAGTATTAAAATAATGGCAGCAGCCATAATGAAGGAAAATGAAGTATGTAAACGTGCAAAAAGCAGGATTAATCTCTGTTTCGGGGAAATATTCATTGTGGCTTTTATGCCGTTTTTGGTAAAAATATAAAATAAAAAAGAGCGAGAAAATTCCTCGCTCTTTTCGGTGAAATCTATTACTGACTTCGTTATTTGCGTCAGCTTATATATATTATATTTGTGTTTGAGTCATAGATAACGGTATATGTACCGGCAGAAAGCACAATGTTCTTTCGGCTGTTATTAATATCTGCCTTAACAGTTCCGTTGGGATCAAGGGCAGCCTCGTCCAGAACCTCTCCACCGTACCATGCGCCGTTATTATCGTTATATACCTTAAACTTGAATGAGCCATCTCGGGTAAAAGTAATAGTATAGGTGCCGTCACCGTTATGGGTCATCCTGCAGTTCTCATCATTCGCCCAGCCGTTAAAGTCGGCTCTGATATAGAAGCTGGATTTTGTTCCCGTATTTCCGGTATTTCCACCCGTATTATCTCCCTCGTTACCTGTGTCAGAGCCGGGATTATCATTATTATCACCACTACTGCCACCGTTGCCAAGATTTCCGATATAGCTATAAAGTGTAGAACGCTTTGCAGTAATATAATCAAGGAAGGACATATTTCTGCTCTCGTCTGCGCCACAGCTCTTCTCTACGTCAAAGTAAAATCTCGACTGCTCTGCGTTGCTATAAGATTTTGAAGGAACAACGTCATCGGAATATAGGTTCTTTGCAATATTGAAGCGCTCTACGAATTTCTCATTAGTAAGCATTTCATGTGCATCAACAACCTTAAGCGCTTCGATATACTCATTCTTGAAGAAGCCACCGTTACATACACTCTTTAAGAACAGTGGGCTGCGCTGATTGCCTGAAGCAGTCCAATTGGTAAAGGGATCTTCTCTTGTCATACCGTGACCCGAAGGATTCCATCTGTTTACACCAAGACCACGGTCCATATCGTAAGGAATAACAAGCATCTTACCGGTATCTGCACGGAAATAAATATAGCTGTTGTTATAGTTATAGCGAAGATCATCACAGTTACCAACCATATAGGATACTGCGCAGTATTTCATAAAATTATCAACATCAACCACAGATGCAAACTGCTCCTTTGTTAAGCTACCGGAATTCAAGGTGTTTATAAGATTCTTCAGACTCTGGTGAGTTGAGGTTTTCTTATTGGTTTTAAGATCGTAAACAAAGAATTTGCCTGCATCCTCATCCTCTACACCGTATGAAGAGAAGGAGGTGAAGGTTGCACCCTCGTTAGTCCAGCCAAGCTTATACAAATCTCCACCAAGAGCAGACTCGGGAAGGTTTTTTTCAAGGAAAATCTTATCAATCGGCTCGTAAATCACCCATACGCCTGCATGATCATTACCTATATCAACCGATGCAAGATTGGTATGAGGAGCAAGAACACCGTTCTCACGATAAAGATCGTAAGCATAGCTCTCTCTGATGCAGGTTGCATCAAAGTTCCTGTTCCAACGGATATCTATCTTCTCAAGTGTAGCGAAGGTACGGTCCTTACGCGCCTTTCTTGCTGCAGAATCAGTCCAATTAATCGCATCGCTGCCATAATATTCGACCTCATCAAAAGTCTCCTGGAAGCTGATCTTGAAATGGATCAGATTATACATTCCGTCCCAATCGTTATAGAAGGATGTACGGGAGGTATTGCCCTTCATACGCACTCCAACCTGATCGATAGTCCACTTCATTACCGTGCCATCAGGCTTTGTAATGGTAACAATCAAATCAGCCATACGGTATATTGGAGATTTTGAGCCCTTTGATGCATAATAATCATAATCCTGCTGAATCTTTTTCAGCTCGGAGGCTGAGATATCAAGCTTGAAAGAGATATGATTATTAGGATCAAAGAGATCGTTGAAGGCAGCAATATCATCTGCCGGATAATCGGGTGTAGGGGTGGGATCGGGTGTTGGATCGGGAGTCGGTGTCGGATCAGGATCGGGATCAGGTGTAGGATCGGGATTGGGATCAGGCGTAGGATCGGGATTGGGAGACTCGCTGCCACCCGTCAAAAATCTTATAGCCTCTGCGTAGGTAATCCAACAGTTATCAACGTTATCATATACGATCTTTTCACCTGTAGGACGGTTAAGATCTGCAGTCTGAGCACCGTTATTATTGTTATTAAAGATAAGATGAGTATGCTCATAGGTAGTATCTGCTCTGTACAGACCGTCAGTTCCGAGCTCAATTTTTTCGCCCGGCCACCCACCGTTGATCTCAGTGTGGTTTTCCATATTCCAATAGTAAACGGATACCTCCGTCCATCCTGCTCTGTTCAAAAGAAAAGCAGTCATTACCTCGGGGTCAAGATCGGGGGTTGGAATTGGATCGGGGTCTGGAGTGGGGTCAAGGTTAAAGTCCGGATTAGGATTTGATCCCTCGTTTCCATCAATATCGCCAAGACCGTTATTATCATCATTATCGAAACCATCGCCAACATCCTGCCCGGGTAAAAAATCGCAGGAAGCTATCGACAGTATCATAATAAAAATGAGGAATATACTTATTATTTTTTTCATAAAAAATCCCCTTCTAAATTAACTGTACAAATTTATTATATATCATACCGACGGAAAAGTCAAGAAAAAACCGACTCGAGAAATTTCGAGTCGGTTTAATATTAATTAAGCTTAACCGTAAAAATCGCAAGCTGCTCCAAGGAATTGGTAATTTTAAATTCGGTTTCCCCGGAAATCACGAAGCCTTCGCCTATCTGAACATCAGCTCCGTTATAGGAAACAGCGATAGCATTTTCGCTTTCAACGGTAACGGTCTTTCCTTCTTCGGCAGAGAATACAACAGAGGCGCCTGCATCGAGTCGGATATAGAGATTATCAACCGTTACGGGAGCAGGCTCCGATTCTGTCGCGGCATAAAGCGATACGCTAAATTCTACACTGTTAACCGAAGAATCATTGCCACCGTCAGAGTCCTGTGCATCAACCTTATCATCATTTTCAGGAGCTACATAGGATACGCCGAATTTTATTTCATCACCCTCTCTGACGTAAACATATCCTGCAGAGCTGTCACGGCACTCAGCAGTAATAGTGCTGAGAATTTCCTCTACGCCATCGGTAACTCTGACAATATTTCTGGTAATAAGAATCTCGCCACCAATTGTGGGTGTGGTAACAACGAGGATACCATCCTTATTAGCCTTATAAACGTAATATACCGTTTTTTCAGCAGGAACCTCTACGACAGCATCACTTTCGGTAAGTTCAATAGGATTTTCGCTCGAGCCAAGAGGAGCGAAAATTTCCATATCAGCAACAATAGTGTGATCGGAGGTATTCTTTATAGAGAAAACGATAGGTGTGTTAACGTCAACCGAGGATACACCCACGGTAATTACACCGTTCTCTGCAGTATAGGTAGTTCCGTCATAGGTTACAACAAGGTCAGAAGCCTTAATGGTAACGTATCTGAGACTGGTGCCGTGGCAGCTGTAATATAGCTTCTCACCAGGTGCAATCTCTATAGTCATCTTCTCCTCCGACGTGGTATAAGGCTTTTCTGCCGAGCCGTCGGGTCTGTTGTCAACAACTATAATATCGACCGAGGAAGTATTCTTCTCGATCTTTACACCATAGGTTTCGCCCCAGCAATATTCGGGAAGTGTATCGTGATCGTATGTAACGTGATAAGCCCCCTCCTCAATGCCGGCAAAAATGATACCGTTCATTCCACTGATAAGCTCGATAGTCTTATCGCCACGAGTAAGGATAAACTTAACACCAGAAAGGGGGGTGCCATCATCAAGCTTAACCGTAAAGGTAACGTTAATCTTATCCACAGCAGGAATCTCTACCTCATCACCGTCATCAAAGTACTCACCACATTTATCGCAAAGATAATCATCGTCGGCATCAACGTGTCCAATGCACCCTTCTCCCTCATCACCGTTACCACCTGTAAATACTATAATAAGTATAACTGCAACTATCACGGCAACAGCACCTGCGATTATTCCGATAAGAGCACCTAAAGGAAGCTGCTTTTTCGGCTCGTCCTTTGTTACTGTAATCTGTTCGGTCTTTTCATTTTCCAAAGACTCTATTGCTTCATCGTTATCCATTTTTTCTTTATTTTCCATATAAGAAACTCCTTTTTTCTACGTTAGTCTTATTATAACATCCTGAAAATATTTTTTCAAGACTTTTTTGGTAATTAATAATGCGCCACGGAAAAATATCCGTGGCGCAAAAACAACAAAATTCATCAGAACAGAACGTAATTAATAACGACAGTTCCTCTTTTTATTCCGTTGGCATAGAAACGAACGGTCTGCCCTTCCTCAAGGGTAAGGCTGAAGGATCCACCGTTTTCGTTTCCACGAATGTTATAATCGAAATAAGGCTCGGGACCGTCATCGGTTGCAGGGGTTTCCTGAGCTGCATCGTACGCATCGGCATCGATAAAGCCGATACCTGCAGGAAGATTGAAGTAGTAGGTTCCTGCCTCTTCAGCAGTGAAGATGACCTCATTGGACCAAGCATAAGTCTCGGTAATCTTTACAGCAATCTCATTCTCACCAAGCTCAATGAATTCCTCATCAACAACACCTGCGTGAATGTTGATCTCATGAGTCTTTTCTCCCATAAGATAAATCTCAAATCTGTATGCACCGTCTTCCTTAGGAATGATGAAGAAGGATCTCTGCTCACCTGAGAAAGTAAACATTGCAACTGCGACCTGGTTCATATAATCGCTTGGATTCTGAACCTCAACATTGTTCTTGAAAAGCTTAAAGCTAACCTGGTCTGCAACGAAATGAATAGAAGTTCCTTCAGGCACGCAATCACCAACATAAAGATTGATAATATCGCGAGTGTTTACCTCTATTACGCCACCTTCGTACTTTTCGGAAAGCTCGCCTGAATCTTCGTCTCTGCCAAGATAAAGATCATAGCTTTCAGGAGTAAACTTGAATTTAGGATTTGGGTTTTCCTCGGTTCTCTCACCAACGGTCTGAGTAACATTGATTACGTAGGTGTCGGGAGTACGCTTATCGGTAGGAAATGCCTTCCATACATATTCCATAATAGGATTGCCTTCTGCGTCGGTTTCGCCTGTATCAACAAGGACCTGCTGATACTCAACGAATGTGAAGCTGTCTGTTTCAGGATCGTACTCAATATCAACGTCAGGGTAAAGGAAGCCGTATCCGTCTGCAGTACCGGGATCATTTGTATAACAGTCAACGAGAATCATAAGGTCGGTAAGAACGTAATTATCGTTATACTTGAAGGTTACCTCAACCTCAAAGTGATTTACGTTATAAACCTTGCTACCTGCATTATCGCCAACAGCGATCTCTGTTTCATTTACAAAAACAGTTTTATAGCTATATTTGAAGGTGACCTTGTTTTCTGCAGAATCGGGAATAACTTCAAGCTCATCGGATGTATCACCGATAGCGACCTCATAAAGAGCATAAAGTGTTTCCTCAACGCCGTACTCACTTACAAGAGTAGACATCGAGATAAAATGACCGTTAAGCTTAGCAACCTCAGGAAGATCAAGAGCAAGTCCGGCACCGTTCTCAGAAACAACACCAAAAACGCTCTCGGGACCAACAAGCTGATGCCAGGACTCAAACGTACCTGTTCTCTCGTTACCACCAATAATCCAGGTGTCTCTTAATCCAAGATGAGGAGTGTTTCCTGCCTGTGCCTTAACGCCGGTGTCGGTATCTCCTATCCACCAATTTCCATTCTCACCCATGAAAGGATCTTTACCGTTTGCAGCCTCTTTGGAGATCTTGGTATTTATACCGGCATTTAAGCTATAAGTATCAACAAAGGTATGAAGATAGTTGTCCTTACCGTAAGTGTAATTGACCAGATCGTTCTTGCTTGCATAATAATTCATGCCTGTATTACTGATACCATCGAAGCTATAGTCAATAATACCACCGTTTACATAGGACTTCTGAACAAGGATTGCAGCAACAAGTTCGTCAAGGCTGGTTTCGTCAATCTCTCTTACCTTCTCGCCACAGTCAGCAAACTTACAGTAGCCTGCAGCATTTACATTATGAACGTGGCCTGCGCAAACGTCACAGTAGCCGTCGATATCCTCATCGGAGTGGGTGTTGTACTCACCCTTCTCATCATGAGAACAGGTGGGGTTCTTCCAATGGTGAGTATCGTTGTTAGACCAAGCAGACTCATATGTATGGGTATGTCCGATCTTGTATTCACAAACATCACAGAGACCGTCTTCGTTAACATCTACGTGCGCACCGAGCTCGCTTTTCTCGGTTTCTGCATGCTCGCAGGTAGCAGGATGCCAATGATTGTCAGCGTCGCTATACCACTTATCGCTGAAGGTATGCTCGCAGGGGCGCTGACAGGATGCCATTGCTACTGCTATCAATGAGATCATACACAGCAGCAGTATAAAAGTTTTCTTCATAAATCGTTCCTCCAAAGTTTTGCGTAAATATAAAATTAACTTTATTTAAATATATTATACAGTATAATTGTTAACAATTCAAGCATTTTCTATCATTTTTTAAATAAAAATAGCGATTTTTTATACATTTTTGCAAGGATGCACGCATTTTTATTCATTTCTTAACAAAATCGACTCCGAAAATCCGTTTTTTAGATTATTTCCTTAGGGAAGGACAGCGACATAGATGCATTGGAATACTCTTTTATTCCTGTAACCTCGCGCAGTATTTCGATAAATTCGGGGATTTTTGCCCTCTCTTCCCTATCCTTCAGCTCGGTTTCCATTATTGCCGTATTCTTCCACTGTGGATATATGTCTATTTCAAAAATCTGACCTTCGTAAAGAAATGTGTGGCGCGTTTTTATTACCGGAGAGCTGCCGTCCAGAATGTTATCTCTAAGCTCGTTGAAGCGTGTCTCGGAGATTTCACCCTCAATCTCGGTAACAGAAATACTGTCAATACGTGTTTTTCTGGTCTCAACGAACAGAACACGGTCGGGATATGCACGTCGTCTGACACGGTGGGTATCGCAATCAACAGGGGTAACGTATATTTGGGTGATGTCACTCACTGTATACTCGGGCTGGGTCTTAAGCACCGATATATCGGGCATTCTTATGATATATTTTCGCTCGATTTCAACACCGATTTTAGCTTTCTGACTCATTTTTTACAACTCTCCTTTACATTTTTATAAAATTGTAGCACAAATTGCAATCTTTTTCAAGTTGAATTTCCAAATTTATATTGACTTAATAAAAAAACTGTGATAAAATACAAAGGTAATGCTATTAATTCATTAATGTTCGGAGGACGGTTATGGAAAACCAGAATTTAGAGAATAAGCAAGAAATGAATGAAGTTGATGAGCAGGTAGAAGAGCTTGTTCAGCACCCCGAAGGCGAGGAGACCGAACTCCCCGAGGAAAGTGACGTTGCTCCCTCCGAGGATAGTTCTGTGACAGAGGACGTTGAAGAGGCTAATTCTGAGGAAGCCGAAAATGATGACGCAACGACTGACGTAGAGCAGATTTCGGAGGAACCCACAGCAGACGAGGCTACCGTAGAGCCTGTTCAGGAGGAGTCAAAGGTTGAGGCTGTCATTGAGGAACCTGTTAAAGAGGAGCCTAAGGTTGAGGAACCCGTAACAGAGCCTGTAAAAGAAGCTGTAACTGAGCCTGTAAAGGAAACTGTGGCTGAGCCTGTTGTTGCTCCCGCGAAAGAGGAGCCTAAGCCTGTCGAAAACGAGCCCACCAAAGAAAAGCAAAAAGAAAAGAAGGCCGAAAAGCCCGAAAAGAAGAATAAAAAAGATAAGAAAAAGAATAAGAAGTCCAAAAAAATCGAGGATGAAGATCTCGAAGATGACGACGAGGATGATGCAGACAGCTTCTTCCAGACACGTTTGTGGAAGAGTATCTGGGACAAGATTTGTCTTGTGCTGCTCCTGATTGTTATACTCGTTCCTGTTGGACTTCTGGCATACATAATTCTCAGTTTCTTCCTTTAATTTTATTAAGCAGAGGCTTTTTCGCCTCTGCTTTTTTCATTGCGATAGGTCTGCTATTGACAAAATGCGACAAAATATGTATAATATGGTAAAAAGCTTTACGGAGGCTGTAATGAAACACAACAGATTTCCTGCGCTATTACTTGTATTGATTTTAATATTCTCTTTAGCGTCCTGCAAGGACAAGAAACCAGGTGGCGATGCCCATGATCAACAAGAGCAGCAAGGCACAAATGAAACGATCACATATATTTTCTGCGTATTGACAAAGACACTGCATCTGCCAAACTGTCCAAAAATTGATCAAACCACCGACAGCTATAATTTTGAATACAAAGGCAGCATAACGGCACTGCTGGAGAATGGATACGCCCTTTGCGTCGATTGTCTTGACCCAAACGGAAAGGGAGAACAGACAGATAGTGGAAGTATTTCCCAGGGTGGAGAAGGCAGGGTTACATACATTTACAGTGTTGTTTCAAAGACGCTTCATTTACCCGACTGCTATCACGTAGAAAGAATGAATGATGACTACAAGGTGGAGCATACAGGCAGTATCGTACCACTGCTTGAGAAAGGATATACTATCTGTAAGGACTGCTTAATCCCCGAAGATGAAAAGGAGGAGGAACCCGAAAAGGAGGATCCTTACTCTGTTCCCGAGAGTCAGGCAAAGTATGCTTATAACAAGGCATCAAGAGTTGTTCATGAGCTTGACTGCCACAATATCGACAGCATGAGCGATAAGAATTTGAGATATACCAATCTGACGCTTGATGAGCTGCTTAAGCTAAAGCATATTCCCTGCGGCTCATGCATGCCTGATGAGTATGAGGAATATAAGAAAAACAATCCCGATAAGAAATAATTAAGTTTTATCAAAAACAATTAAAGAAACAGCCCGTCCCGTTTTATGCGAGATAGGCTGTTTTTGTATATTTTGTAAGGTATTATTTACATTTTGCCTGCAACAGATGCTGCGAGATGTTCTGCGATAGCAGAATTCGCCTCACTATCGCGAGGTGTGCCGTTGCAGAATTCGGCAAAGATCTCACCAATCTTCTCAGCGCAACAGCTAACCGATGAGCAATTTCTGATAAAGGTATAGAACACACTCTCATGCTCCGGCATTTCTCTGTAGTCAATGGCGTTCTGACGGCAGCGAGAGTCATACTTACGTTTGGTATCGGGAGAGTTAATATCATCCTTATATCTTTCGTAAAGTCTCTCTTCCATTACGTCAATATCGTCATAAATATATACGCCACAGGGGGAGATGTCACCCTTATTGGCAGAAAGCGACTTAACACCGTTAATATCAAGAACCAGCAACGGAATCCTTCCCTCCGAGGTGATTCTGTCAATCTCGGAGCGAGGCGTGCCGTAAAGGTTGCCTGCATACTCAGTATGCTCAAGTACACCTTCGTTTTTAATAAGCTGACGGAACTCCTCTTCACTGATATAAATATATTCACTGTTAAACTGATCACCTCTGCAAGGGCGTGTTGTAACAGAACGAACGAATTCATATCTGGCGTCAAGCTCCAGCATACGGTGAGCTACGGTGGTCTTGCCTACTGCCGAAGGACCTGCAATAATCAGAATATTCTTCATACTACCTCTTATCTCTTATTATCTCTTAGGAAAGATCTTCTCTGCGCCACCCATATAAGGACGAAGAGCAACGGGAATATTAACACTGCCATCTGCATTAAGGTTGTTCTCAAGGAAGGCAATAAGCATTCTGGGAGGAGCAACAACGGTATTGTTAAGGGTGTGTGCAAGATAGGTGCCACTTTCACCCTTTACTCTGATCTTAAGACGGCGAGCCTGCGCGTCACCGAGGTTAGAGCAAGAGCCTACCTCAAAATACTTCTGCTGTCTGGGAGACCATGCCTCAACGTCAATTGACTTAACCTTCAGGTCTGCAAGGTCACCGGAGCAGCACTCAAGGGTTCTGACGGGAATATCAAGAGTACGGAACATATCAACGGTATTCTTCCAGAGCTTATCAAACCAGATAGGAGATTCCTCAGGCTTACATACAACAACCATCTCCTGCTTTTCAAACTGATGGATACGGTAAACACCTCTTTCCTCAATACCGTGCGCGCCCTTCTCCTTACGGAAGCAGGGAGAATA
>JAFTON010000125.1 GCA_017463765.1 Clostridia bacterium
CCGTCGGGGAACAGATGTGCCTTGTTCTGCGAATACTCATAAAGGTCGATAAGATCAAGATTTTTTTCAGTAGCAACGTCTCTCTGAACGGGAGCGATAATGTTTGCAATATTATCATTATTAATGCCCCAGATATCACTGTAAGCATAAGGAACGGTACATACGATAATACGCATATCGGGATTAACCTCAAGAAGAAGGTCGATAAGGTGATCGTATGCCTCATAGAAGCTTTCATAAGTAGAAACGGGATCGTTTGTGGTCTTGGAATCGTTAGTACCGATGTTAAGAATAGCAATGTCGGGAACGATAGCCTTAACGCCCTGCCACTGATACTGCTTAAGCCATGCAACGTCGTCGCCAAGATCCTCGCGAACGGTCTTACCACTGTTACCGAAGTTTACAACGTTGTAAAGTCCGTCAAGAGCATTCTGAAGCTGTGCCGGATAGCTTTCGGTATAGAAGTTTTCTGCGCCTGCGCCTTCGGTGATAGATGCACCGATACAAGCGATGATAGGAAGATCCTCTTCCTCGGCCTTTGCTACGGGCTTAAGCTGAACAAAGTTATGTGCCTCCCAAACCTTAACCACGATGTAGTTACCGGTGGTAAACATGGCAGGCTGAGTGTGAGTAAATACGTTATCCTCAACACTGATTACGGGTGCAGTGTTGTCACCTGCAGAAAGAGCAGCGCGTGTGCCGTTGATATATACCTTGATCTGACAAACGCCGTCAACGGTAGAGAATACAACGTCAAATCTGTTCCATTCGCCCTTATTATAGTTTGTACCGTCTATAACTGCTGCAGCCTGCTCGGGCGCAGAAGATAGAGCGATTCTGAGACCACCGTATGCATAGTTCAAACGGTAGCTGTAGTTGTTTGCATTATCCTTTGAGCTGGAGTTGAACCAGATACTCCAGTCGTTTGTTCCCTTAAGCATAAAGGAAACAGTTGCGTTGGTATGATCTCCATACTCGATAGACTGGTTTGCTCTATGGAATTTGATAGAGCCGTCAGCCATAGAATAAGGAATATCTCCTCCGTCAAGAGATGCACCGTTGTCATTGGTCATATATGCCCAATTTGCAGCATCATAAAACCTGGAGTCGAGCTCAGAAAGCTCGGGGGTATCGGGGGTGGGGTCAACGGGCTTTTCTCCGTCGTCGGGCTTCTCGCCGTCATCAGGCTTTTCGCCGTCATCAGGCTTTTCGCCATCATCGGGCTTTACACCGTCATCAGGATTTTCTCCATCGCCTGTACCACCGTCACCAACAGGTGGATTGTCGTTACCAAAGATGCCGGAAATGATGTCGCATGCGCCAAGTGATAATACTGTGAACGCAAGCATAACGATTAAAAGACATGAAATAATACGTCTTTTCGTCATAGAGGTATCCTCCTAAATTATTTTGATAACAAAGAATAATGCTATCATTAAGTATATTTTATCACATCTATATTTTATTGTCAACAAAAATTTATTTATATTTATAAAAATTATTTAAAATATTTATTTAATTATTAGGTTGTTTGTATAATCTGCACAAAAAAATAAGAGTCCTCTTGTGTAAAGAGGACTCAAAAAAATTAAGCAATTAACTATCTCGGTAAGCAATGGCAATGGTAGCTGCAATAATATCCTTAGCGCCGAGAGATCGTATAAGCGATGCTGCCTTACCTACCGATGCACCTGTGGTGATGATATCATCCACAATAATGATTTCCCTGCCCGTCAGATCAACGTCTTTGACAATATAAAAGTCGGCATTTTTAAATCTGTCGGACGTTTCAAGGGTTTTCTGTGGTTTCTTTGCCTTTGAAGCAAGAATTGGAATATATTCGGCGCCAAAGCTCCCTGCCAATTCCTTTGCCAGCAATGCAGAATGATCAATACCGTATTCCACAATGGCAGACCTGCGTCTCGGTACATTTGTGAATATATAGCGAGAGGGATTCTCCACTGAATTAAGCAATGCCTCGGAAAGCTCTCTGACACAAAGCTCCAGCACGTCGGAACGGTTGTCACGCTTCAGACTGTAGATAAGGCTGTTCCCGGGGCTGCCTTCATCCTGTGTACGATACCTGTAGCACTTCACAACGCGCCTTGTATAATGAGCTCTGAGAAACTCGTTTGAGCAATCGCACTCTGATAAAACACGCGAACAACGAGAGCAATTGCGTGACTTGTTTTCTTCAAATTCGGCATAACATTCAGGGCAGAATGCCAATTCACCATAATTCAGCCTTTTTCTGCAGCATACACATTTAGGAACGGACAGGGCGAATAACGCCCTGTCCAGTATGGTTTTAATATTCATCATTATTTAGCCTTGGGGAAGCTGTCCTTAAGACCAACGATACGGTTGAAGGTGTTCTCATGCTTGGTATCCTTCACGAAATAACCGGTTCTTACAAACTGGAATCTCTCACCGGCATTTGCATTTTCAAGCGCAGGCTCAACCTTTGCATTCTCGATTTTTGTCACGGATGCCTTGTTGAGATAATCGTCATAGGTCTTATCCTCGGGAATATCGGCTGTGTTTTCGATATCGAAGAGGAAATCGTAGAGCATAACGGTAGTATCCTTAGCAAACTTTTCGGAGAGCCAATGGATAGTTCCCTTCACCTTTCTGCCATCGGTGGGCATGCCGTTACCCGTTTCAAGATCAGCAGTACATCTGATCTCGGAAATATTACCGTTTTCATCCTTAACTATCTCGTTGCACTTAACGATATATGCGCCCATAAGACGAACCTCTCCGTCTGGCTTCATTCTGAAGAACTTTGGAGGTGGAACCTCAGCAAAATCGTCTGCATCAATATAGAGCTCGCGAGTAAAGGCAACCTTTCTTGTGCCTGCATCGGGGTTTGAAGGATTGTTCGGAAGATCAAAATACTCTACCTTATCCTCGGGATAGTTTGTAATAACTACCTTTATAGGCTTAAGAATAGCAATTCTTCTCTCTGCAGTAGCATTAAGCTCCTCTCTGATGCAATGCTCCAGAAGCTCGTAGTCTACAACACTGTATGCCTTTGCAACACCTGCACGCGCTACGAAATCAAAGATGGATGCAGGAGTATATCCTCTGCGACGCAGACCACAAAGGGTGGGCATTCTGGGATCATCCCAGCCGTCAACAAGCTTTCCTTCAACAAGCTTACGAAGATAACGCTTCGACATAACGGTATGTGTAACGTTGAGACGTGCAAACTCACGCTGCTTGGGCTTCTTCTCAAAACCGATATTGTCAATAACCCACTCGTAGAGAGGTCTGTGGTTTTCAAACTCGATAGAACAGAGAGAGTGAGAAATACCCTCAAGCGCATCCTGGATGGGATGAGCATAGTCGTAAAGAGGATAGATGCACCACTTATTTCCCTGTCTGTGATGAGAAATATGCACGATACGATAAATGGCAGGGTCACGCATATTCATATTCGAGGATGCCATATCGATTTTCTCACGAAGGGTCTTTGATCCGTCAGGGAATTCGCCATTTTTCATTCTTTCAAAGAGATCACGGTTTTCCTCCACGCTTCTGTTACGGTAGGGACTCTCCTTGCCCGGAACGGTAAGAGTTCCACGGTATTCACGCATCTGCTCTGCATTAAGATCGCAGACATACGCCTTGCCATCCTTGATAAGCTTTATTGCATACTCATAGCACTTATCAAAATAATCGGAGCCGTAGAAAACACCACCGGTAGGCTCGCAGCCGAGCCACATAAGATCCTCGTAAATAGACTCAACGTATTCGTTGTCCTCTTTTGAAGGGTTGGTATCGTCATAACGAAGGTTAAACTGACCACCGTACTTTTTTGCAGTCATAGCGTTAATCCAGATAGCCTTTGCAGAGCCGATGTGGAGATATCCGTTTGGCTCGGGTGGGAATCTGGTATGAATCTTAAGCTCGGGATTCTGAGCAAGATCCTCGTCAATTATGTCATGTATAAAATTACTTCTGAGTTCTTCCATTATTTGTATCCGTCCTTTCGCTTGAAACTAAACTTTAAATTCCTCTATCAAGTTTATATTGTTTAATCGTAGTAAATTCGCCGTGTCCGGGGTAAACAATCGTATTATCAGGCAGTCCTGCAAGCTTCGCAATACTGTCGTTTATCATCGCCTGGCTCCCCGTCGGTAAATCAACTCTGCCCTGCGCTCCACCCTTGAAGATGGTGTCACCGACAAAGGCAAATTGCTCGCATAGATAGCTTCCACTACCGAGGGTGTGACCCGGGCATTCCATATATCGAAGCTCGGTATCTCCGAGAGGGAGAATGTCACCCTCCTTAATTCCTGTTGCTTCACCGAAATATCCGTCTTGTGTCCTATTATAAAATAAATAACAATTTCGGTATGGGTCCTTCAGTGCATCAACCTCATGCTCCGAAATGATAACCTCGGCACCCGTTGCATCCACCCAGCTCTGCACGTCGAAGATGTGGTCGAAGTGGCAATGCGTCAGCAGGATGTACTTAACATCAGCAGCATCGCAATACTCGGGATTATAGGGTGTTGTGGGGTCGATAACAGCATACTCGCCATTTGATGAAATAAGGTAGGTTACAGCTGAAAAAGGTCTTGACATCTCTAAAATCTCAATTTTTAGCATATAATTCTCCTTATTTTAATATTTACACATTAGTATATCATATTTTAAACAAAAAGTCCAGCATTTTTTTAGACAAATA
>JAFTON010000011.1 GCA_017463765.1 Clostridia bacterium
AGCAAAAGCACCTGCAGCTCCTGCAGCACCTAAGGCAGAGCCTGCACCTGTGGCAAAGGCACCTGCAGCTCCCGTAGCACCCAAGGCAGAGCCTGCACCCGTAGCAAAAGCACCCGTTGCACCTGCAGCACCCAAGGCAGAGCCTGCACCTATAGTTGAGCCTGCTCCTGTTGCAAAGAGCGAGCCTATTGTTGATACAGTTCCCTCGCCTATCCTTCTTGAAGAGATTGTTGCTGAGGAAGAAAAGAAGGCAGAGCCTGCAGCAAAGAAGGGCTTCTTTGGCAGACTTTTCGGAAAAATGTAATTTAATTTCTACATATTCCTGTTGATAGCCTCCGTTTTTTTGAATAAAACTATTTATTCCGTCTATAATTCAGTAAAAGAGGACGGAGGCTATCAATGAGAGAATATAAAAAAAGTATTAGCAGTCATCTGTTCCGACGGTGCTTTATCTGTCGGAGATGAAAAGACAATTAAAAGTATAGTAACTTTTCGTGGGTGCATTAAGTGCCTGTCGACGTCAGGGTGAAATATAGGGGAAAAGAAAAATACTTCTGTTCCCTTCTTTCTTAATGCTTAATTCGTTTATCTGCACTTAATCCTTATTTACTATTTATCGCCCTGATAATAAAAAATACATTATTTTTGTAGAAAAAGCAAACAATATTTGACATTTTACTAATTTTGAAAGCAATTTATATTAAAATAGATATATTATGAGAAAAGAAAAAAGTAATCGAGTAGGTGGAAAGCTGCGCGTTATCTCTCTCGGTGGACTTCAGGAAATCGGTAAGAATATGACCGTTCTTGAATACGGAGATGATATTGTTGTAATCGACGCAGGTCTTGGTTTCCCTGATGATAAGATGCTTGGTGTTGACCTTGTTATACCCGATATAACATATCTTGTCAAAAATGCGCACAAGATACGTGGTATTCTGATAACTCACGGTCACGAGGATCATATCGGCGCAGTTCCCTTTCTGCTTCAGCAAATAAACGTTCCTATTTACGGAACACGACTTTCTCTCGGTATTATTGAGGGAAAGCTTGATGAAAATCCACCTCCCTTTGACCCTGAGCTATATACGGTCGAGGCAGGTGACGTTATCAATCTCGGCGTTTTTAAGGCTGAGTTTATTCACGTTAATCATTCTATCGCAGACGCATGTGCAATCGCACTTAAAACACCTGTAGGTACGGTATTTCATACCGGTGACTTTAAGCTTGACGTTTCTCCCATCGACGGAAAGATGATGGATCTTACCCGTATCGGTGAGATAGGTAAGGCGGGAGTGGAGCTTTTGCTCTGCGAGTCAACAAATGCCGAGAGAGCAGGCTTTACTGCCTCTGAGCGTACCGTTGGCTATTCTCTTGAGCGAATTTTTGCTCAATACGAGGACAGACGACTTATAATCACCACATTTTCATCCAACGTTCACAGAGTACAGCAGATAATCAATACCAGCCACCGTCACGGCAGAAAGGTTGCCATACTTGGAAGAAGTATGATAAACGTTATCGGCGCTGCTGCAGAGCTTGGATATATCGATCTTCCCGACGGTGTTCTTATTGATATCAGCGATATTAAGAGATATCGTCCTGAGGATATTACGCTTATCACAACAGGTAGCCAGGGTGAGCCTATGTCTGCCCTCTACCGTATAGCTTTCAGCGAGCATGATAAGGTGAAAATTTCGCCGAGAGACGTTGTTGTTCTTTCATCCAGTGCAATTCCGGGCAACGAGAAGCTGGTCGGTAAGATTATTAACGCTCTTGTTAAGAACGGTGTTAAGGTTGTAAACGATTCAACCGAGGACGTTCATGTTTCGGGTCACGCCTGCCGTGAGGAAATAAAGCTTATGATGGCGCTTCTGAAGCCTAAGTACCTTATGCCAATTCACGGTGAATACAGACATCTTTACGCAAATAAGGATATCGGTGAATTTATGGGTATTCCTTCTGAAAACATCTTTGTTTCCGAGCTTGGTAAGGTGCTTGAGATCGACCGAAAGGGTGCGAGATTTAACGGAAGCGAGACGGCGGGACAGGTGCTTGTTGACGGTAGTGGCGTAGGTGATATCGGCAGCGTTGTTCTCCGTGACAGAAAGCATCTGTCCGAGGACGGTCTTGTGGTTGTGGTTGCCACCATTGATCTTGAGGAAAGAATAATTGTTTCGGGTCCCGATATAGTTTCCCGTGGCTTTGTATACGTTAAGGAGTCGGAGGAGCTTATGAAGGAGGCACGCAGCATTGCTGAAACCTCACTTATCCGAGCTATGTCGAAGGGACTTGGTGACAGAATGCATCTTAAAGGAGTTATCAAGGACGATCTTGCTAAATTTATCTATAAAGAAACGAAGCGAAAGCCTATGATTCTCCCGGTAATTATGGATTTATGATTTATACTGTAATTTCTACCGTAGAAAAAAACAGAATACAACAAAGCAGGGACTGCCGTATTATTCGGCAGCCCCTAAATCCTTTTCCCGACAGCTTGACGGAATACATAGAAAATACGAAAAACGAGTCGCTTAAACAAGAAAGACGGTTAGCCTACTCTATCCTCTTTTGTTCATTAAAAGCCTTTTTCGGTCTTGATGCTCCACAGCTTTTGCGCACCGAAAACGGTAAACCTTATCTTAAAAACTGTAATATTTCGATCAGCCTATCCCACAGCGACGGTATTGCTGCTGTATGCATCAGTGATGAGGGGCAGATTGGAATTGATATTCAGAGTGAGATCGCCCCTGAAAAACAAGAAAAGCTTAAAAAACGTTTTTTTACCGACTATGAGGTGAAGAATGAAAGAATTACGGCTGAATATTATTTCTGTACATTCTGTGATAATGAAGCGATTTTTGATAGCATAGATCCGGATATTTGCGATACCGACGATTTCAGCTCAAAATGGTCTGCAGCCGAATCTCTTATGAAGTTAAACGGAGGTGGATTCGGTGACATAGCTTCCCTGCCCCATTTAGCGAAAAAGAGTAAAACTGATATAAGAGAAATTATTATAAGTAAAAAATATTACTTGGCAATTTCAATTAAGCAAGAGGAGTAACACAAATTCGCTTTAAAGCGTGAAATTTCAACGCTTTCGGCACCCATATAAGGTTAGTAATAAAAAACACGTATATGATGCTTGGGAGCTTTACAACCTTGACGAAACCGATTGCGAAAATAAGCTTTATTACCGTATCTGCCGGAACTGCTCTTCAATCGAGTGGAAGGAAGGCAAATACGAGGATCACAATTTCAAGACCGTGACCACAAAGCCTACTTGCAAGGCAGGAGGATATGAAATACATCCTGATACGGTTATTATTGCAGGAAAAGCGTTTTATCAATGTTATTATCTTCAATCTATTGAACTTCCCGAAAAAGTGGTTAGTATCGGTAATGTAGCGTTTTGCCAATGCTCCATATAATTATATTCCCGAGGAATAATTAATAAAAAAATATATGCACTCCGGAGATTGATTCTCTGGGGTGCATTTTTATATCAAAAAAATTAAGATAACCGACCTGAAAATAACGGAATCAAAAAAATGAAGGATTACTCTCGAATGTGCCTTCCAAAATAAAATAACTTGGATTACCTACGATTGTATTTCGGTATATTTAACCGTGATAACTCAGTCACAATTTTTGTTTTATGAGAAGGATAGGTTAGTGTCCACATGCAGTCTTAAACATCGCCTCAAAATAAGCAAAAGATAAATGTAGAAAGAGATTAATTTAAGCTGTCACATTACTAAAGCTATATTGAATATGTCCATATTCATCGGGAGAAAACTTATGATTTAAAATCAGACAGAAGCTATAATACGGGGTCGGAAATAAAGGAGGATTAATAAGTATAGTTTCAAATCCTACAAGACTCACAGGCGTACGTGATATATACCGGTATTGCGTATTGTTAATCTGAATACGCTCGGTTTCATAAAGTCTATAGGCAAGAAAAAAACAACAAGACAATAGCTAATTGTACTGAATTAAAGGATCACCCCTGATAGATCTGAACCGAAGAGAATACATAAATGGTCGGTTTGCTTGCGTAAAAAAAGCCAAAGACCTCATTTAAAGACCTCTTTTTTAGATTTTCTATCTTCTATCCGAAAAGCATTTCAGAAAGCACAAGCCAGGTTTCAATAATCAACTGTAACAACTCGTTTTCACTTTTAAAAGCAAAGAAACTCATTCTTATGCTACGGTGTAAGTAGTCTGATTTCTCCCTGAAAGATATTTTCAAATAACTGTATAGAAAGAATTCAATGACTTAAAAAACGGGCTTGCAGCAGGTTAGTGATATTTGGGGATATGACCGAAAGCCGATGAAAATATCGGTATCATTCAATTATTGTTTTTCTTCAGGTCGGTTTTACGATTGATTACAGTTACTTTTTTAAAAGGCGTTTTCATGTCGCTTTCCTGAAAAAGTAAAGTCATATTTTTTATCGTTTTTTTCTGAAATTCAACTCAAAATACGCTGAAATACGGTGTCAAAATGTAAATAATTATTTACGAAATAAAAGGTCAAAAACAGCAAGAAAAAGCCTGTTTTTCATAAAAAAGCAAAATACACGAACTAAAGGAATAAAACCTGAAATTCGTGTATTTTTAGTAAAAAAACGTAAAAATGAGCTATTTTTTCGAAAAAATCACGTTTTTTTAAGAAAAAATCAAACTTTTTTCAAAAAAATCGCATTTTTTTAAGTCTTTTCAAAACTTTTTTATTTTTAAAAAGAAATTTTCAAAACTCGATTTTTCTCAATTTTCATCTAAAAAATCGCTTCCACAGAGCAGCTTCAAAATTTCGTCAAGATCTTCGTTATCTTCATAGGAAAGTGTGATGGTTTTCTTTCTTCCCTTCCCTTCAATTTTTACCTTTCTGCCCAAGTGACTTTGAACTCTTAACTCAAGCTCACGGAAATAATCTACGATCGGAAGATCCTCGTCTTCCTCAACCTGAGGTTTCTGGGGCTTGTTGGCAAGCTTAACCAATTGCTCAAGAACTCTGACCGAAAGCTCCTCCTCAACTGCTCTCTGTGCGAGAAGGATCATTGCATCCTTGTCCTTTACACCGAGGAGAGTACGTGCATGTCCTGCGCTAAGCTCTCTTGATGCGACCATAGTAAGTATTTCCTCAGGGAGATCGAGAAGACGCACTGCGTTTGCAATAGCACTTCTGCTCTTACCTACCTTCTGAGAGAGCTCCTCCTGAGTCATACCGTATTCCTCTGCAAGAGCTTTATAAGCAAGTGCCTCCTCAACAGGATTAAGGTTCTCACGCTGCACGTTTTCAATCAGAGCTATCTGAGCAGCATTCTTGTCATCACGTTCAAGCACGATTGCAGGAATCTCTGTAAGACCCGCAAGCTTACATGCTCTGAAACGACGTTCTCCGGCTATGATCTGATAGCGTCCCTCACCGTATTCACGCACCAGAATAGGCTGTAAAAGACCGTTTTCCACAATAGAGGCAGCAAGCTGTTCAAGAGCTTCCTTATCAAAATGCTTTCTGGGCTGATCACGCTTAGGATCAACCAGGGATATCTTAAGCTTGGTTATTTTTTCATCGCTGCTAACCGACTCCTCAGCAAGAGTATTGTCAAGGAAAATCGCATCTAAACCTCTGCCGAGGCCACTATTTTTCTTTGCCATAATCTTCTCCTTTATATTATAGAATGTATTAATTTTTTAATGAAACAAAATAAATAGATTGTGATTTTTTGATATTAAAATCCAAAATAATGATAAATTTATGCTCATTTAACTATAAAAATTGAATTTTTAAAGATAAAAGTCAAACAAAAACTTGTCCGAAATTATCATTTTTTTGATATTTCAAAATTTAATATTTTTTTTTAAAATGTCCAAAAAATATACTAAAAAACAAGCCAAAAATAATACAAAAATAAGCAAAAAACACGTGAAAAAACTCGAACCTAAAAACGCTTAGCAAAACTACGCTGCAAAACCACGCAGTAAATACGCGGAGCAAAAAAACACGACCTTTTCGTTTTAAAATAGGTAAAATATTCTATTTTAAGCCGTTGTGTGACGTGATTTAAAGCCCTTTTGAGCCAAATAAAGCCTGAATAAACCAGCTTTTGCCTAAATTTACCATGATTTAAACCAAATAATTTAGTTTTTACCTGAAATAAATCCTTTAATAACGAAATCAAAGCTGATTTTACTCAAAATAAACCCGATTAAACCCGATCAGGCATGATAATCTTAACTCTAACCTGATCAGAACCTGATGGTAGATAATATGGCCTTGGCTCTGATTTCAATTTTTACTAAAAAAGCATAAAAGATGTTGAAAAGATATTAACATTAAAAATATGCTTAAAACGTTGAGAAATCAAGGTTTTTTTGGTACTTTACTCATATTATTTGTGTTGAAAACACACCGAAATAACAACTTATCAACATTATTAACACCTAAAATGTTGAAAACTTTTCGTTATTAATAGAAAAATTAGTTGAATATTGGTAATAAATGGTAAATTCTCAGAAATAGAATTGTTGTAGATCTTCTATTATTTTTTTTCACCGTATAAAATCTTTATGAAAATGGCTTCATCATTTCTTAGGTAAATAGAATTTGTAAAAAATACTAAAACAAATTGAGCAAGTAATCTGGTGAATGAATGCAATGATGGTTAAATAAATAAACACTTTATTCAATTATGTAAAATAAAGTGGAATAAATTTAGATTTTCTACGTAGAAAAGTTAATTATTTTATATTTCTGGCTCCGAAAATATAATTAATTATATACGCATCATAAGTTCTTTTGCAACTGCAGCATACTCGAGAGAGCCCTTACCGTAAGGATCATGGTAGCAAATAGGCTCACCGTAGCCGGGTGCTTCTGAAATACGCACGGTTCTTGAGATTGGAACCTTGAAAAGCTTGTCTGCGTAATATTTTTTAAGCTCAGCAACAACCTGTCCGGTAAGTGTAAGACGTCCATTATACATTGTAAGAAGGATTCCAACAACCTGAAGTGTAGGATTATAGAGATTTTTAATCTTTTTAACCGTATTTAAGAGCTGCGACATGCCTTCAAGCGAGTAAAATTCGCATTGCATAGGGATAACAACGCCATCTGACACTGATAAAGCCTTTACAGTAAGCATTCCAAGGGAAGGGGGACAGTCAATAAAGATATAATCATAGTCATCTTTGATTGAATCTAATGCAATTTTTGTAAAATTAAGGTTCTCATCAAGCTCCTGAAGCTCAATTTCAGCACCTGCAAGCTCAATATTTGCCGGAACAACAGACAAATTCTTAAATCTTGTCTTAATAATTGCCTCAGAAATGTCACATCTACCGATAATTACGTCATAAGTTGTGTTTTTAATCTTAGATTTTTGCAATCCGAGACCACTTGTGGCGTTTCCCTGTGGATCCATATCAATCATCAGCACTTTTTTGCCCTTATTTGCAATCTGTGCAGAGATATTTACACAGGAAGTTGTCTTACCAACGCCACCTTTCTGGTTAGAAAAGGATACTACCTTTGCCATTTTATACCTCCAATATGATATTTACCCTTCAATTAAGTAAATTTTATTATTATTCGATAATATTATACTATAATATATACTTTTTGTCAATCATTTTCCTATATTATTTTCTAATAAAGGGTATTATTAAAGTAAATACCGTATTGTTAAAGCTTTTTATTGCTATTTTACCTTATTTTTGCTTTTTATTGATAAAAAAACACTATTTGCTGTTTCACGTGAAACATATAACCGAATATTTTACGATTTTAGCCTAAATTCAGCGAAAAAATAGAATTTAAAGGTAATTAATTGTTTCACGTGAAACAATTTGTATTATTTTGCTGCGTAAGATTAACGATATTCGTTATAATTGTGTTTTTTTCTGTTTCACGTGAAACAATTTGCATTTTATAATTTCTTTTACTATAATGTTTCACGTGAACCATTATGTAATTAAATGGATATTAGTTGATATCTTACGGTTTATTGAAGGTAAAATTCATTATTATTAAGTATAAAAATGCTTATTATACAAGAAGATGCATTGTTAATAACTAATTTTCCTAATAATTAAGTAATATATTGACTTTTTTAGACAATAATAGTATAATTAACAGTAGTATTTGTGAAGTAATTGATCATAGATGCTACCTGCAGCGAAAATCTGGCGAGTATTATAGTAATCTTTCTAAAATACTATTTCATATTATTATCAGAATAGTCCTCTGTACATGCATTTGATTGACGTTTTGCAATAATTTTTGGGTTATTATTCAGAATATCATATTGTTTATATCAAATTACCATTTAAGATAAGGTAATGACTGAATTATAGGGAAAAATCAGAAATATAGTTTTCTATAATATCAATAATAGTATTAAAATTGTATTTATTATTGTATATAGAGCATAAAATGGAGAAGATTTATGGAAAACAAAGTTAAAATTATATTAATAAGGCATGGACAGAGCCTTGGAAACCTGAATAGAATATTTTTGGGACACACTGACCTTGATTTGTCTGATTTGGGTTATCGACAGGCAAAAGCAACTGCAGAACACCTGAAAAATGAAAAAATTGATTTAATCTATTCAAGTGATCTTATTCGAGCGTATAACACAGCACTTCCTCATGCAGAAATCAGAGGAATTGACGTAATTTCCAATAAAAACCTTCGTGAAGCATACGTTGGAGCCTGGGAAAACATGAATGTTGATGAAATTATCACTAAATGGGGCAGGGGAGTGTTCGAAGGACAGTGGAAAAACAACTTTGGCTGCTTCACATTCCCGGGTGGAGAGAGTACAAGAGCTGCCGGAGAGCGTATGTATAATGAGATTATTAATATTTGTAACGGTAAAGAAGGACAAACCGTTCTGATAAGCTCTCATGCTGCAATAATAAGATCCTTCTGGGCAATAATTAACGATGTTCCCCGCGAGAAGGTAAGTGAGATGATTCCTTTCCCGACTAACGCTTCCTACTCAATATGCTACTATGAAAACGGTAAAATTACGCCATTTTCATATTCAAATGACGGACATCTGGCTGACGTCGGCATCACAAAGGTTAATCTTATTTGAATTTTCAGAATTAAATGACATTTATACTATTGATGTCAAATAAAAATATACTAACCGATAATTATATGCTATACTTCTTCATTAAAGGTAAAGCATTTTTATCGGTTCTTTTTTTGTAGTCTCCTTAACTTTCTTTTTCTTTTATTTTTTTGTCCAAGAGAAAAAAATGGTAAAATATAACAATTTATTTATAAATTTTAAAAAACCTCTTTAAAAATTGACGAATACGTAACCAAGATTAATTAAAATCTGTCTATTAGGTTGAAGGACCTTCAAAAAGGCGGTGAGCTTATGACTGATGAAAAAATAATACAGTTGTTTTTTGAGCGATGTGAGGATGCGATTGGCGAGGTTGATTTTAAATACAGGCGATACCTTAAATATATATCAATTAACATAGTAAAGGATGAATGTTTAGCCGATGAAATAATTGATGAGGTGTATTTTAAAGCCTGGAGCTTGATTCCTCCCAAAATCCCGAATCATTAAAAGCATTCCTTGCAAAGCTTACAAGACACTTATCAATTAATAAGATTGAGCAAAGAATGGCAATGAAGCGTGGTGCCGGAGAGTATCCTATATGTCTTGATGAAATAGACAGATTGATTTCTGATGAGGCTATAAGCAATATTGACGAGTCATTAGATCTTCGGGATATCATTAACTCATTTTTGCGTTCACTTGGATATGAAGAAAGATGTATTTTTATTAGAAGATACTGGTATTTCAACTCTGTTAAGGAAATAGCAAAAGGTTATTCTATAAGCGAAAGCAAGGTTAAAATTTCGCTTATGCGTACCAGAAAAAAGCTCAGAAAACGACTCGAAAAGGAGGGAATAAAATTTGAATAATCACATAATCATTAACATCGTCGGTGAAATAGATTTTGATATGGTAGAAGATAGCGAGAAGAACTTTAAAAGCAATGATTTTACCGAAAAAGTCCTATACTTTAGACCTTTCTTAAACACGAAAATAAAAAAAGGAGAGAATAATATGAAGAAAATACTTGCGTTTGCAGCTTCAATTTGTTTAATTGTTTTTGTGGCTGTATTTGCTTTTACACGTGATAATAATGAACTGGATGATAACAATGATCAATCTGCGGATAGGAGCTATGCGGTAATCTTCAACGGATATACTTATGAGCCGATTGGTTCGCCGGATTTTACCCGATATCCTGCTATTTCTGAAATTTCAGAGCCAACGGCTGTAGGATATAAATTCAACATTTCAGAGGAACATCTTGGTGAATATATAGGTGTGTTTCCTGCAGTAGATGATTTCGGCTGGGAGGAAGGAAAAGCATATCATTACTCGGCATATTCCGAATATGACTCCATAATTATTGTTGAGAGAAATGGGGAATATAGCTTTTACGTAGCTTATTCGGGTAGCATTTCTCTCGAAAAGGCAAATAATTCAACCGACGTACTATACCATTATGGAACTCTCGAAAAAATCAGAATTGACGTGTTTGGTGATGAGAGAATCATAGATGGTGAGGATATGGCACTTCTGCTTGCCACCTTTGAAGGAAAAACCAGAGTAAGCTATAACGAGATCGAAAGGGTCGTTGTTGAGGCTTGGCGTAAAGAAAAGGGTGACGACGGAGTTGACTTTGTTGACGGAGAAGTGACCTATGACAGTGCTCACATAAGACAAATGTTCGTCGAATTTATGACGGGTGATGGTGTTAGTCATATGTATATTGATACCGATAATGGATTTGAGATCTATATTTATTATAATCCTACCTTTAATTATTTTGCCGTTGATCACTATTATTATTTCCTTACCGATGACGATATTTCGGTTATTAATGAAATAATAGCTAAATAACAAAAAATGCTTCCCGAGTTTTAACGGGAAGCATTTTTAAATAGAATAAACGTTTTGGATAATTAATTTTAGGGTATTTTTATAAAATTACTTAAAGAACTTTTTAAAGAAGCTCTGTTTTTTTGTGCAATTCTTTTCACCCAGCGATTCTGCGAAGGCTGAGAGCAGCTCCTTTTGCTTGGAGTTAAGGTTTCTCGGTGTTTCAACAGCAACGGTGATAGTAAGATCGCCCTTGCGCTTAGTGTTGATATCCGGAATACCCTTGCCCTTCAAGGTAAAATCTGTACCACTCTGTGTTCCCTCGGGGATTCTGAACTTCTCGCTGCCACCACCGAGAACAGGAACGTCAATCTCAGCACCGAGAGTTGCCTCGGCAAAGCTGATCGGTACCTCGCAGAAAATATCGTTGCCACGGCGACGGAAGATCTTGTCCTCTTTTACCCTTATCTCGATAATAAGATTGCCATTTGGACCACCGTTTAAGCCTGCAGAGCCCTGTCCACGAAGGATTATGTTCTGTCTGTCGTCAATGCCTGAGGGAATGTTAACCTCAAGCTTCTTGTTTATTCTGATACGGCCCTTACCGTTACAGTTCTTGCAGGGGTTCTTGATAATTTTACCTCTGCCTGCACAGCGCTGGCAGGTGCGTTGAGTCTGCATATAACCGAGCATGGTCTGCTGTCTTACGGTAACTCTGCCAAGACCCTTACATTCGGGGCATTTTTCAACGTCGGAGGCACTTTCTGCACCACTGCCACCACAGTCGGGACAGTTTTCTATTCTTGCAAAGCTTACCTCCTTCTTGCAGCCAAACGCTGCTTCTTCAAAGGAAACGCTGATGCGTGCACCAACGTCATCACCTTCAATAGGAGCATTTGCTCTCGAGCGAGAGGAGGTAGTACCACCACCGAAGAAGCTGGAGAATATATCACCGAAATCAAAATCGGCACCACCAAAGCCACCGAAGCCACCGTATCCACCACCTGAGGTAGGATCGAAAGCATCATGACCGTAGTTGTCATATTTTGACCTCTTTTCAGGGTCGGAAAGTATGGCGTAAGCCTCGTTTACCTCCTTGAACTTAACCTCTGCCTCTGCGTTGCCGGGATTTAAGTCGGGGTGGTATTTCTTTGCAAGCGAACGGTACGCCTTCTTAATTTCATCCTCGCTTGCACCCTTTTGTACTCCGAGGACCTCGTAATAATCTCTTTTATTTTCTGCCATATTATATGCCTTTTACTCTCTAAATGTAATGTATAGTTTGCAAAATGCAGTATTTTGCATCATTCCTATATACAGCTTGTAGGGCGAGCTCCGTTTTAATTTCATGAGTCGCCCTACATTTTCAGCTTAAATATTTACTACTCTTCCGAGAAAATTATTCGCCGGTCTTATCCTCAAAGCCTGCGTCGTAGTAGTTGCCGTCAGCACCCTGCGCGCCACCGTCAGCATTTGCGCCGTTCTGAGCTGCCTGTGCGTTGTAAATCTTCTCGGCAATGGGGTAGAATGCCTTCTGAAGAGCATCGGTATCTGCCTTGATAGCGTCAATATTGCCACCGTTAAGAGTTTCTCTCAGCTTTGCAATAGCTGCGTTTACGGGAGCCTTGTCGTTTTCGCTGATCTTGTCGCCAAGCTCGTTCATGGTCTTTTCGGTCTGGAAGATGGTGTTTTCAGCCTGGTTTCTGACCTCAACAGCCTCCTTCTGCTTCTTGTCCTCCTCGGCAAATCTCTCTGCCTCGTGAACTGCCTTATCAATATCCTCCTTGGACATGTTGGTGGAGGAGGTGATGGTGATGTGCTGCTCCTTGCCTGTGCCTCTGTCCTTCGCAGTAACGTTTACGATACCGTTTGCGTCGATGTCGAAGGTAACCTCGATCTGAGGAACTCCACGGGGAGCTGCAGGAATACCGTCAAGAATAAATCTACCAAGAGTGGTGTTGCCTGCTGCCATCTCTCTCTCACCCTGGAGAACGTGAATCTCAACAGAGCTCTGTCCGTCGGATGCAGTGGAGTAAACCTGGCTCTTCTTTACGGGAATAGTGGTGTTTCTCTCAATAATCTTGTTGAATACGCCGCCGAGTGTCTCAATACCGAGCGAAAGGGGAGTAACGTCGAGGAGAAGAACGTCCTTAACGTCGCCACCAAGTACGCCACCCTGGATTGCAGCACCGATTGCAACGCACTCATCGGGGTTAATGCCCTTGAAGGGCTCCTTGCCCATAAACTTCTTAACTGCTTCCTGAACTGCAGGAATTCTTGTAGAACCACCAACAAGAAGAACCTTGGATATCTGGCTCGCAGAAAGACCCGAGTCGGAAAGAACCTTCTTTGTAGGGATCATTGTAGCTTCAACAAGGTCTCTTGTAAGCTCGTCAAACTTTGCTCTGGTAAGTGTTGCCTCGAAGTGCTTGGGGCCACTTGCATCAGCTGTGATGAAGGGAAGAGAAATGCTGGAGGACATAACGCCGGAGAGCTCGATCTTCGCCTTCTCTGCTGCATCCTTAAGACGCTGTGCAGCCATCTTATCCTTACGGAGATCAATTCCACCGTTCTCCTGAGCGAAGGTGTTTGCCATCCAATTTACGATTCTCTCATCAAAGTCGTCACCACCGAGACGGTTGTTACCTGCAGTTGCAAGAACCTCAAATACGCCGTCGGAAATATCGAGCAGCGAAACGTCGAAGGTACCACCACCAAGGTCGAATACCATGATCTTCTGGCTCTCTTCCTTATCCATACCGTATGCAAGAGCTGCTGCAGTAGGCTCGTTGATAATTCTCTTTACCTCAAGGCCTGCGATCTTACCTGCATCCTTTGTTGCCTGACGCTGTGCGTCGGTGAAGTATGCGGGAACGGTGATAACAGCCTCGGTAACGGTTGTTCCGAGATATGCCTCGGCATCTGCCTTCAGCTTCTGAAGAATCATAGCCGAAATTTCCTGAGGTGTGTAGCTCTTGTTGTCGATAGTAACCTTAACGTCGGAGCCCATATCTCTCTTGATAGAGCTGATGGTCTTGTCGGGGTTGGTAACAGCCTGACGCTTAGCAACCTGACCTACAAGTCTCTCGCCTGTCTTTGTGAATGCAACTACCGAAGGAGTTGTTCTTGCGCCCTCGGGGTTAGTAATAACGATGGGCTCGCCACCCTCAAAAACTGCAACGCAGGAGTTGGTAGTACCCAAATCAATGCCTATAATATTTCCCATATTATTTTTCCTCCAATATATAGATGTGTTTTTAAATAATCTAAAACTAATGTTTTTTTGTAAAGCTAAGTTGTCAAAACAACCTTAATTTGCTGTTTTTACCATTGCAAAGCGAATGATATGCTTTCCTTTTCTGTATCCTTTCTGGAACACCTCAACTATCTCGCCCTCGCCGTACTGATCGTCATCAACGTGGAATACAGCGTTGTGAATGTTTGGGTCAAAGGTCTCGCCAACCTTACCGTATTCCTCAACACCAAGCTTCTCAAATACCGATGCCGTGCTCTTCGAAATAAGGATAAGTCCCTCGAGAATCTTATCACCCTCGGTAAAGCTTGATGCTCTGTCAAGGTTGTCGATAATGGGAAGCAGTTCCTTTACGGTATCTGCCATAGCGTTCTCATATATCGCATCTTTTTCCTCTCTCGAGCGACGTCTGAAGTTGTCGTACTCTGCTGCCATGCGAAGATATTTATCCTCCTGCTCGGCAAGCTTTGCCTTAAGCTCCTCTATTTCCTCAAGCAGCTTTTTATCCTGCTTGGCTGCCTTTTTTTCTTTCTTTTCTTCTTTTACCGCTTCCTCGGCGGTTTCGGGGATGTTCTTGTTCTCTTCCACGTCAAAATTCCTTTCGATAGTCTGAATATTCTTTAGTCCTCATATCCTGAGGGGAGTGCACTGTCGCTGAATATACGGTCGATTCCGGTTGCAAGTCCGTTAAGCATTTCTATAACCCTGGAATAGTTCATTCTCTTCGGGCCGATAACGCCGACGGCATATTGCTTTCCACCTATCCTGACCTTCTTGAAAATCAGAGCTGTGTTTCTCATAGCATCCGACTCATCCTCGGTGCCGATATAAACGTTGATATCGTTTCCGTCTGAGGTTTCTCTTGTGATAACGTCGAGGAACCTTTCCTTTTCTTCAAGCATTTCCATCAGATTTCTGAAATCCGAGATATCGGAATATTCGGGGTACTGAAGCAGCTTTGTAATTCCTTCAAGCTTTACGTCTGCTGTATCAAGCTCGTTCATTGTTTCGTAAATCGCCTTTACGGTGGGATGCACCATTCCACCTGCCGAGCCCATAATTGCCTCCAGCCTCATAATGCTTGGCATAGTGATGCTGTCACTGGGGAGATTTATAAGATACATATTAAGTGCTTCGGTAAATCTTCTGAGAATATCCTCGCTGATATTGAAGGAGAGATGTACCGTTTTTGTTTTTACGATATCACCCTCAAAGGTCATTACCAGAAGAAAATCTCTTGCCGAGAGCAAAACGCTCTTGAACTGTACGATCCTTACCTTGCCGACACCCGGCTTGAATGCAATTCCGGTATAATCGGTGAAGGAGGAAGCAAGTCTTGATACCTCCTCAAGAATTTCATCCATCTCGGTAAGCTTGTAACGCAGCACCTCATTGATTTCGGCAATCTCAGCTCTCGTATTGGCATATTGATGCACGAGGGCGTCAACGTAATATCTGTATGCCAGCTCGGAAGGAACTCTGCCTGCAGAGGTGTGAGGCTGCACAAGGTAACCCATCTCCTCAAGCTCTGCCATCTCGTTACGGATGGTAGCAGGAGAGCAGCTTATTTTATCATCCTGAGAAAGGTATTTTGAACCGACGGGCTCGCCACCGGCGATATGAGCGTCAACTATTGCTTTAAGTATTTGCATTTTTCGTGGAGTAAGTCGCTTATCGTCCATATTTATACCTCTCATTTCTTCGTTTTAGCACTTGAAGCAGGTGAGTGCTAACAAGAGCATATATAATATAACTCATTTTTTTGCTTCTGTCAAGAACTTTTCTTGGTTATTTTATGAATTTTTTGTTAACATTCAGCAATTAAGCGCTCTAAGTGCTAAAATTATACTCTGAAAAGCAGCATTTTATACCTTGAATTCCTGATTAATATGTGAAAAAATAGCAGAATAGGGTATCAGATGATAGTTTTGTTCTCTTTTGAGATATAACTAACAAATTTGTTGACTGTAAAAATAAAAAAATGGATAACTTTTTTCTTTTAAAAATTTTATCTTGACTTTATGACAAATATATTATATAATTATATACGTATGGGTGTGCTTGGGCGAAGCCACATCATATTAAAAAAACTAAGTCAGTTTATATAGATTACAAAAAGTAATCAGAAGGAGGTGCAAATTGACAATAGATCTTATACTTGCTATAGTTTTGATTGTAGTCGCCTTGGCTGTAGGCCTGGCGATTGGATTTATACTTCGTAAGATCTCCTCTGAGAAGACTATTGGTTCTGCCGAGGAGCAGGCTAAGAGAATTCTTGAGGATGCGATCAAAAATGCAGAAAATGCTAAAAAAGAATCTATCATTGCTGCAAAAGAAGAAATTTTCCAACTCAAAAAAGAAGCTGATCGCGACATTAACGAGCGTCGCAAGGAAGTAAGACAGCAGGAGCGTAGAAATACCCAGAAGGAAGAAGCGCTCGACGCTAAGATCGAAAAGATTGAAAAGAAGGAGGCTCTTCTTGCTGAAAAGCTTGCAGATGCCGACAAAACCCGTGAAGAAGTAAATAAAACTTTACAGGGTCAGCTTGCGATGCTTGAAAAGATCGCAGGTCTTACCAGCGAGGAGGCTAAGGCAGAGCTTGTCGCACGTCTCGATTCCGAGATGCAGCACGAGACAGCCCTTAAGATCGCTGAGTATGAGGAGAAGTTTAAGGATGAGGCTGATACTAAGGCTCGTGACATTCTTTCTCTCGCAATCCAGCGTTTCGCTGCAGATCACGTCAGCGAGATTGCTATTTCGGTTGTTCAGATCCCCGGTGATGAGATGAAGGGTAGAATTATCGGTAGAGAGGGTAGAAATATCCGTACTATCGAGAATCTTACAGGCGTTGAGCTTATCATCGACGATACTCCCGACGTTATCACCGTTTCCGGCTTTGATCCCGTAAGACGTGAGATCGCAAGACTTGCTCTTGAGAAGCTTATCAGTGACGGCCGTATCCATCCCGCAAGAATTGAGGAGATGGTTGAAAAGGCGCGCCGTGACGTTGACGTTGAGATCAAGAAGGCAGGCGAGAAGGCTATCTTTGAGACAGGTGTTCACGGTCTCCATCCCGAGCTTATCAAGCTTCTCGGCCGTATGAAGTACCGTACGTCCTACGGTCAGAATGCACTGCGCCACTCCATAGAGGTTTCTATGCTGTCGGGTGTTATGGCTGAGGAGATGGGCATTGATGCAACCCAGGCACGCAGAGCAGGTCTTCTCCATGATATCGGTAAGGCTGTTACTGCTGAGGTTGACGGCTCTCACGTTCAGCTCGGTGTCGATCTGGCTACCAAGTATCGCGAGAACAAGGACATCATCCATGCTATCCAGGCGCACCACAATGACGTTGAGCCTAAGAGCGTTCTTGACTTTATCGTTCAGGCTGCTGACGCTATCAGCGCAGCAAGACCCGGCGCAAGACGTGAGGACGTTGAGAATTACATTAAGCGACTTCAGAAGCTTGAGGAGGTTGCAGGCGACTTTGACGGTGTAGAAAAGACCTTCGCAATCCAGGCAGGCCGTGAGGTAAGAATCATGGTTAAGCCCGAGGTTATCTCGGACGACAAGATGAAGATTCTCGCACGTGACATCGCGAAGAAGATCGAGGATTCGCTTGATTATCCCGGACAGATTAAGGTGTCTGTGATTAGAGAGTCTCGCCACGTAGATTACGCTAAGTAAAAAAATAAAAATGCCGTTAGATATGGAAAACTGTTTCTAACGGCAATTTTGTTACAATAAAGGCAAGGAGAGACATCAAATGTTCAGAGATTTTGGTGTTCCGACAGCAACCGAGGGTGATTTTTACTTTATCAGCTTTGGTACCGGTGATGCAGAGTCGGTAAAAATTTACGTTAACAGCTTGTATAAAACCGGTCTGCCCGTCTGGTATGATAACGGCATTCTGCTCGGTGACAGCTGGAAAAAAACTCTTGAGGATAAAATTCACGATTGTGAAGCCGTAATAATGTTCCTGTCAAACGGCGTTTTGGCAAATCCCGACACCTACGTTCGTTGGGAGTGGTACAAGGCCGTAGAGTATGGTAAAAAAATATACCCTATAATACTTGATGAGGTGGATGAAAACAGCGTTCACGAAAAGAACAGGGCTTGGTGGCAGACTGTTTGTGATATAGAGTTCGTGCCCATTACCAAATACGGTCTTGAGTCCTGTGTTTCAAAGATTCTTGAGGTTGTCGGATTTAACGACAAAAACAGATATATTATCGAATCGGGCGTTCTCTTAAAATATAAGGGCAGCGATTCTATCGCGAAGATTCCTTACGGAATAACGCGGATTGCTGATGAGGCGTTTCGCGGTTGCGAAATTATTACCGAGATAATTATTACTAATGGTGTAACGAGTATCGGTGATTATGCATTTGCGGAATGCACATCGCTTGAAAGGGTGGTAATAGGTGATGGTGTAAGCGAGGTAGGTTGTGGTGCATTTGACGGGTGTGAATCTCTTTTGGAGGTTAACTTCGGAAAAAACCTGACCAGTATCAGCAGCTACATGTTTGCGAGATGTAAGTCGCTTGTCCACCTTGATATTCCAAGTGGTGTAACGAGCATTGGCGAGGCCGCCTTTTCCTTCTGCACATCGCTTGTGGAAATATCACTTCCTGATAACTTAGCAGCTATTTGTAGTAACGCATTTATGTACTGTGCCTCACTTAAAAAAATAAACGTGTCGCAGGACAATCAGCATTTTAAGTCTATAAATGGTAGCCTTTATTCAAAGGATGCTAAGATCTTATACTGTTATGCGACGGGTAATAAGGATGAGATTTTTAGCATTCCAAGGGGTGTTACGACCATTGGTGAAGATGCCTTTGGTTGCTCGCCATCAATCCTGTGCGTAATAATACCTGACAGCGTGACAACTATTTCTCAGAGGGCGTTTTTTAACTGCTGTTCGCTTGCCACGGTTATCCTTTCAAAAAACATTACAAGAATTGCACAGGCTACCTTTTCATGTTGCACCTCGCTTTGTGAAATAACCATTCCCCGTGGTGTTACAAGTATTGGTGAAAGTGCGTTTTCGACTTGCTACTCGCTTACGCGCATCGTGATACCAAACGGTGTAACAAGCATTGGCGCTGATGCATTTTTATATTGCGACGCGGTTGGCGAAATTGTTATTCCAAAAAGTGTAACAAGCATCGGTAACTTTGCTTTCAGAGGCTGTAACAACCTTAAGGTTGTCCGTTTTGGCGGTACGAAGGAGGAGTTTGATAGAATGAATAACGAAATGCTCTATATTCCTTCGGACTGCGAAATAATTTATAACGCAAGGCTTAAGCATTAATCTGGCGAATACGCCTATAATATTATCACCTGCACCGATTGGCGCATAGAAAGAAGAAAAACTTTGAAAATTTTAGTTATCGGAGACGTTACGAGTCCTTCGGGAATCGAGCATCTCAAAAGAAATCTCTGGAAATTCAGAGAGCAGAAAAAAATAGACTTTTGCATCGTGAACGGAGAGAACGCCGCTTTTGTTACGGGTATTTCACCCGAGCTTGCAGAGGTACTTCTGCGCTCGGGGGCAGATTGTATAAGCGGTGGAAACCACACTTTGCGCAACAAGCGAGCTTATACCTATCTTGACGATACGGCAGAGATACTCCGTCCTATCAATTTCGGTGCAGATGCCCCGGGACACGGTTATGCCATACTTGACTGTAACGGATACCGTATTCTCGTTATCAACGCGCTTGGTAGGGTTAATATGAATCCCACTCTTGACTCACCCTTTACTTATATTGACAGATTGCTTCAGGAGGAGTCGGGAAGGTATGATTTTGCCATTCTTGATATTCACGCAGAGGCAACCGGCGAAAAGCTTGCCGTCGGATACGCATATGACGGTAAAATCAATATAGTTTTTGGCACGCATACCCACGTTCAGACTGCCGACGGCAAGATTTTGCCAAAGGGAACGGGCTATATCAGCGACGTAGGAATGTGTGGCGAGAGCGATGGTATTCTCGGTATGGATCCCGAGACGGTTGTGCTGCGTATGCGTTCAAACCTTCCTCACAGCTTTAAGGCTGCATCGGGTAAGTGCCATGCCGACGGCGTAATATTTACACTTGATAATTCTACCGGCAGAGTGACTAAGGTGGAGTCTGTCGGATTTTAAAAAATTATAGAAAGGCTTCGGAAAATGGAGCTAAAAACTAAAGTTGCCGTTATCGGCGCAGGTCACGCAGGAATTGAGGCTGCGCTTGCAGCTGCGAGAATGGGCGTTGATACGGTATTGTTTACAACAAATCTTGATGCTATAGGAAATATGCCCTGCAATCCTTCTATTGGTGGCAGCGCAAAGGGACATCTGGTCTTTGAGGTTGATGCTCTCGGAGGTGAGATGGGCTATGCAGCCGATCTTGCTACCATACAGTCGCGTACACTGAATCTGGGTAAGGGAGCTGCTGTGCACTCAAAGCGTGTGCAGGCAGACAGACAGGAATATAAGAGGGTGATGAAGATGACTATCGAGTCTGAGAAGAAGCTTCGTCTTATTCAGGCAGAGATTGTGGATATTCTCACCGAGGAAAGAAATGGAAAAAAGACTGTTTCGGCTGTTGTCACCTCGCTTGGCGAGATCTGGCAGGCGAGCCGTGTTATTATAGCTACGGGAACTTTCCTTGACAGCCGTATTTTTGTTGGTGACAAGGTATTTTCTGCAGGCCCCGACGGACTTATGCCTGCAGTGGGGCTTTCGTCTGCGCTTTGTAGACTCGGACTGACGCTTCAGCGTTTTAAGACAGGAACGCCTGCAAGGGTGCATAAGAGGTCGGTAGATATTTCCACACTTGAGCTTCAGGAGGGTGAGAGCGAGCCTGTGCCATATTCGGTACGTACAGTTAAACGACCTGTATCGGAGGTCAATCTACGTCCCTGCCATATAGTTTATACAAACGCCGATACTCATAGCATAATTCGCTCTAATCTGGGCAGATCTGCTATGTATTCGGGAAATATAACCGGAGAGGGCCCAAGATACTGTCCCTCGATTGAAACCAAGCTGGTTCGCTTTGCCGATAAGGAAAGGCATCAGCTGTTTGTCGAGCCCTGTGGCCTTGATACCGATGAGCTGTATATTCAGGGCTTTTCCACCTCTATGCCTACCGACGTACAGTATGATATGCTTCATAGCCTTGAGGGCTTTGATAAGGCAGAGATAATGCGTTATGCCTATGCGATAGAATATGACTGTGCCGACCCCACGGAGATGTATCCGACGCTTGAGTTCAAGCAGGTTGGAGGCCTTTACGGCGCAGGACAGTTTAACGGTACTTCGGGCTATGAGGAGGCTGCAGCGCAGGGCATTGTTGCAGGAATAAACGCAGCCCTTGCCGAGAAGGGCGAGGAGCCTATGATCCTTACACGCTCATCCTCGTATATCGGTACTCTTATTGACGATCTTGTTACAAAAGGAGCTGCCGAGCCATACCGTATGATGACCTCGCGCAGCGAGTACAGACTTCTGCTCAGGCAGGATAACGCCGACCAACGTCTTACACCTATCGGTTATAGGGTTGGTCTTATAGATGAGGAGAGATACTCTCGCTTCCTTGAAAAGCAGGCATTGATAGAAGGGGAGATAAAGCGACTTGAAAAGACGGTAGTTCCACCCTCACCCGAGAATAATGCTGTTCTTGCCTCTCTCGGCTCGAGCGAGATCAGTACGGGTGCAAAGCTTTCGGAGCTGCTGCGCCGTCCCGAGCTGTCATATAAATCGCTTGCATCGCTTGATACGGACAGACCTGAGCTGCCTTCCTCGGTTATTCGCACTGCTGAAATACAGGTAAAGTATCAGGGCTATATCAAGCGTGAGCTGTCCGAGGTGGAAAGGCAGAAAAAGCTTGAGGATAAACGCCTTCCTTCCGACATAGACTATAAGAAAATAGTCGGTCTGAGGCTTGAATCGGCTGAAAAGCTTGATAAGATACGTCCGATGAACATAGGACAGGCATCGAGAATCAGTGGGGTAAACCCTGCTGATATAAGTGTATTGCTTATTTATCTTGGTAAGTAAAGGAGAAACTATGAAGGAACAGCATTCACGCACCGAAATGCTCCTCGGCAGTGAGGGCGTAGAGAAATTACAGTCTGCCGTCGTTGCTGTGTTCGGCGTCGGTGGTGTTGGTGGTTATGCTGCAGAGGCACTTGCCAGAGCAGGAGTGGGCCGTATAGAGCTTATAGACTCGGATATGGTTTCACTTTCCAATATTAACAGGCAGATTATTGCCACTCACGATACGGTGGGGATGTATAAAACCGAGGCTATGAAGCAGCGTATTCTTTCAATAAATCCCGATTGTCAGGTGGTTTGCCATAGCGTATTTTTCGATGAAAGCACTAAGGACAGCTTTGATTTTACAGCCTATGACTACGTGATCGACGCCATAGATTCGCTTTCTGCAAAGATAGAGCTTATCGCATCTGCTCATAGCGTGGGAACTGAAATAATCTCTGCAATGGGTGCAGGCAACAAGCTTGATCCCACTATGTTTGAGGTGTCTGATATATCGAAAACCACGGTTTGCCCACTGGCACGCGCAGTAAGAATTGCGCTCCGTAAGAGAGGGATAAATCATCTTAAGGTGGTATATTCAAAAGAACCACCGGTAATTCCCCCCGAGGTATCAGACGGTGTAAAGCGCCGTGTACCCGGCAGCGTTTCCTTTGTTCCGTCGGTAATGGGCCTTATCCTCGCCGGCGAGGTTATTAAGGATATTGCTGAAAAATAGTTTTTATAGAAAAAGCCTCTCACAGAGCTGAAACTGCGAGAGGCTTTGATTTTTTTTATTTTGTTATCTCGGTTTTATCGGTCGCGCTGTCATCGGCTGACTTCTTCGACTTCTTTTCCATATACTTATTAAATCTGTTGGCAAGGAAGAATATGCCTATGATAAGCAGTGCGCAAATCAGAATAAACGCCACCCAATGCCAAATAGACGTGAACTTTTCGAAGGGAACAATAGACAGACCGAAAACGATAGTTGCTACGCCGATTCCTCTGCCGAAAACAATAGAGGGAACGAACCATTTAAGCGACATTTTCAGCGTTCCTGCCACCATTACCAACGCATCGTCGGGAAAAACGGGGAACATCATCATCATAGGGAAGTAGATAAGACCCTTGTTGTTAAGCAGGTCGGATGCCTTTTCACAGTCCTCCTCACCGATAAGCTTTTTGCCGAGATTGTATCCACCGTATCTTCCGATAAGATACATCATAAGGCTAGAGAGCATTACGCCGGAGAAGGCTACGATAAATGCAACCCATGAATCCTCATACAGCGTTTCAAGCAGAATGATAAACGCCATAGATGCTCCGGGTACGAAGGAGAGAAGAGACGTTATGATAACCTGTGCCAGAATAATTACAATGCAGCCGTACCAGGTGGTGGAGAAGTAGGAGAACAGCTCCTTATTGATCTGAATTCCGTCCTCGAAATAAATAATGCCGAATAGGTAAAGAAGAAGGGTGGATACCACCGATATTGAAATAAAGATCAGCAGCATCAGTGCTATTCGTGCGATTTTCGTTCTGTTGTTTATAAAAAGGCTCTTGATTTTTTCAAGCCCTGCCTTGATTTTGTTCATATTGATAACCGATCCTTTCGTGTAATGGTTATTTAAATTATATTATAGTAAATTTTAATTAGCCTATAAAATAATAGCATAGAGAAGATAAAAAGTCAATGAATGAATGGTTAAAAATAAAAAAACTTGACTTTATCAGGATTTTGTGCCATAATAATGTAAAATGGAATAATATTTTTATTACTATTAATATTAAAAGGAAGAAATTAAAATGAAGGTTACTTGGCTTACTCAGGCAGGACTCCTGTTTGAAAACAGTAAATTGAAGATAATGGCAGATCCCTACCTCACCGACTCACTCGGAGAGATAAAGCCCGAGAAAAAGAGAAGGATCCCTGCAGACGAGAGCTTCTTTGATGCCTCTCCCGACGTTATTCTTCTTACTCACGGTCATATAGATCACACAGACGTTAAAACGCTTGAGAGGGTTCTCTCGGGCTGCAAGGCTCCTGCGCTTGTTCTCGCATCCGAGTCCTCATATGAGACGGTATTGTCTCTCGGTGGTGAGCATAACTACGTGCTTATGTCACCCCATTCGGTTTGGAGTGAGAAGGGGGTTACCTTCTATGCCGTAAATGCCGAGCACAGTGACAGAAATGCCATAGGCTTTATTATTGACGACGGTAAGCAGACCTTCTATCTGAGTGGAGATACCATATATAACTATGACGTTATAGACGACGTGCTCGATCTTGCGCCCGACGGTGTTGATTTTGCCTTCCTGCCCATAAACGGTAAGGGAAATAATATGAACGCCCGTGACGCAGCCGACTTTGCCTATGAGATCGGCGCAAAATGCGCTATCCCGGTTCATTACGGACTTACAGACGACGCAACGGCAGATGAGTTTGATTTTGACGATCGACTTATCCTCGAGCCTTATAAGGAAACGAAGCTGTAAAAAAAGAGCCCATCGGGCTCTTTTTTTATTTACGTAATCAACCAAACAGCATATCAACAAGCCTTATAAAATCATCGTAGCTGTAAAGCAGGTTCAATGCCTCAAGCAGAGCGTTCGGAGTCATATCGTCGGGCAGACCACATTCACGGCAAAGCATTGCTCTGTTTTCCTTTGCCCCCGGACATCCTGTAAGACTATGGTAGAAAAAGTCAACTTTAGTTATCATTTTGCTACTTTTTTGCTCTATTTTGCCATCTATAAAGGGAGTGAGGAGTCTTAAGATTGTTTCCTTATCCATTCCCTCCACGCCCAGCATGCCGCTTTTTGATGCCTTTCTCTTACGCTTTTCCTTGCCCTCGATCTTCGGAATATAGAGGTTATGTATTTTATCCGACGGAAGAATTCCCGAAAGGAATTTTCTTATCTGCTTTCCACCACCGTCGGAGTCGGTTAGAACTATAATTCCGTTGCTTGCAATTTTGCGAAGCAGAGCTTGTTGTTCCTTATTATTAAATATAGCGAAGCCACCCGTGGTTATTATGGTTGCATCCAGAAATCCCGACAGCATGCTTTTATCATACCTGCCCTCAACGACAATAGGCAGCGAAATCTTAACCTTTTCCATTTTCCCTCTCGTATTTCAGGCACAGATCGGACAGCCTGCAATTTTGGCAATCAGGCTTTTTTGCATCGCAGGTCTCCCTGCCGAACCAAACTATTCTGTGACAGAAATCACTGCCCTCCTTCATATCGATAAGCTCACGGAGAATTTTCTCAACCTTGTTCGGATCCTTCTCCTTCTCGGGATACA